>JAHIUP010000041.1 GCA_018816925.1 Patescibacteria group bacterium | reverse complement strand
GTACCTTGCAACTAACGCTTTTGTTTTGAGCGTTTGGTACGAGAAAGCGCCCCCCGAGGGGCGCTTTCTCTTTTCTCGCGGTATACTTGGCACGGGCTTCCTAGGGGAACTGTTGGGTGAAACCGGGTTTCACCCAGACATGTGTGAAGCTGGTCTTCACACATTCCTCGCTACCGAAAACTAAGTTCAGTTTAATTACGGTTTAGTTATCCACAGGGGGCGTGGTATAGTGGAGGAATGTTTGAGGCATTTTTAGTTTTTGCGGTGTTTGCGTTCGGCCTAATAATAGGGAGTTTTCTGAATGTTGTGCTCTACCGCCTCGCAGCTTCCCAGGGCTTGGAATCTTCTCTAAGCTCTTTGCCCAAAAGCGGTACGCGTCTAAAAACCCACGATCGTAGATTTATAGACACCTCGCCGTTTCGCGGGAGGTCTGCGTGCCCTCTCTGTGGCCATCGGCTTTCCTGGAAGGACCTCGTGCCGCTCGTGAGCTTTTTCTGGCTGAAAGGGAAATGTTGCTACTGCAATGGGCCCATTTCCTGGCAGTATCCTCTTGTGGAGTTTGCCACCGGACTCTTTTTTGTTGCTGCCCTTTTCATTCTTCCTTGTCTTCCTTGTTCGGAGCAAGGTTTTGCGCGCCTTGTGTATGTATGGGCGGTGGGGGCGTTCCTGATAGCCATTTTCGTGTACGACCTCAAGCATTACCTCATCCCGGATAAGCTTCTCTATTCCGCAATAGGCCTCGCGTTTCTCTGGCGCATTTTTGAACAGTTTGGATTTGGATTTTGGGTTTCCATGTCCCTTATTCAAGCTGTACTTGCTGGACTAGGCGCGTGTGCATTCTTTTTCGCAATACATTTTTTCTCAAGAGGCAGGGCAATGGGCTTTGGCGACGTGAAGCTCGCGTTCTTTATGGGGTTGTTTCTTGGGTGGCCCAGCATTCTTGTCGCTCTATTCTTCGCCTTTCTCCTGGGAGCCGTGGTTGGGGTATTTCTCATGGTGGCGGGCAGGAAGGGGTGGAAATCCGAGGTTCCCTTCGGTCCCTTTCTTATACTGGGAACTGCGACCGCCTTCTTCTGGGGGCAGGAGATTTTTTACTGGTACCTCAATCTTCTCGTGGTATAATAGGGGAACGTATGACGCATTGTTTGCTGCGTATTTCCCCCGTTTTTCTTTTGCTTGTTGCCCTATTCTGGGGAGCGCTTCTTTTCTTTGAGGAAGAATTCGTACAGGCGGGTTCCGGAGACAACGTGGAGGGCTGGGCGTGGGCAGACGCTCCCATTGGCTGGATAAGTTTTAATAGTACTACAGATGGGGGACCAATAAATTATGGAGTGAATGTAGACGGCGCCGCGGGTGAGTTCTCCGGGTACGCGTGGAGCGAGACCTTGGGCTGGATTCGTTTCAACCCCAATGGACCATTCCCCGAATTACCGAATTACTCTGCGTGTTTTGATGCCCCAGGCTCCGGGCAGGAGTGCGATGGTGTGGGAGATTATACGGTTTCTGGCTGGGCGCGCGCGTGCGCCGGGGCGGTTGATATGGTTGGGTGCGCAGAGACCTTTAGTGTGTCTGCCGCGGTTGGTACGAAGGTCGATGGAAATATTCATACAAATCCGATGGCGACAGATAGCGAATTTCTCTATCTTGCAGGGTCAGACGCCTCTGGCTGGCGCATTGAGAAGAGAAGGAAAAGCGATGGTGAGCTTGTGGAGGCAATACACATAAACGGATGGCAGAATGGAGTAATTCAGGAGCCAATAACAGGGGTCGCTGCTTCCTTAGAGGTAGATGGTTCCTATCTGTATATTGGAGGGAATAGTGGAGGAGATTTTCGCCTGGAAAAACGAGATAAGATTACCGGTGAACTTTTGGTGGCAGAAAACGGGCGTTCCGTTCCCTTAATGGTAGACGCGCGCCTCCTGGAGATAGACCAAGATGCGAATGCTCTGTATGTTCTGGGGGCGGTGAAGGACGTGGGTGCTTGGGGAGAGAGCATCTGGCGATTGGAGAAGCGGGGTAAGGGCGATTTGCTTCCCGACCCGAATTTTGGAGATGATTTAGATGGAGATACGCAGAAAGACGGAGCGCTCCTTGGAACTTTTACTGGATTTGCCCAGGCCCTGGAAGTAAGCGATGGAGCGGTGTTTAGTGGAGGATACGAGAACGTGCTTTTTAGTCCTATCCAGTCCCAATGGCGTCTTGAGAAGCGGAGTACCGCGGACGGTTCCTTGGATATGGGATTTGATGGAGATGGTTTTGTGCAGAGCGCCCCGATTGATTCGGGGCAAACCACGTATCTTTTAGATATTATCACGAAAGACGGAGATAATTTTCTTTATTCGCTTGGGCGTACGAACCACGACCCGGGCGAGTCGAACCCCGTGCTGGGAGATAAGGTATGGCGTATAGAGAAACGGAACAAGATTACGGGGTTACTCATTAATTCTTTTGACGGTAACGGAATTCTTGAAGAAGACCCGAGCATACAGGGTGATTATATCTTTGCTGGAGCGTATGATGCTCAGTACCTCTACCTATTTGGTATACAAGGGAATACAAATAATAAGTGGAGGATAGAGAAACGAGATAAAGATACTGGGTCGCCGATTAAGGATTTTGGGAAGCTTGGAGACGGAAGCATTATAGTGGATTTCTCTGGCACGAACAGTGAATGGACAGAAGATATTGCAATTGACTCAGGGTATATTTATTTATTTGGTCTTGACTTTAGTGTACCCCAGTGGCGCGTAGAGAAGCGAGATATTGAGTATGGTGGACTTAACTGGCCTACTACTGTTTCTTATGTTGATGCAGATCGTACGCAGTCCGCATTATTTGAGGCCAACCCAAACTCCGGCGGATGGGACGGATGGATTAAACTACGGGATGATGCGAAGTGGACTCCGGGGGTAAGTTGGGATTTTGTGAGCAAGGAGTTTAGCGGGTGGGCGTGGGGCGGGGGCACGGTACTCGGCTGGATAAGCTTTAACTGCGCCACGGATGGTTCCTGCGGTTCTTCGGACTACAAGGTGTCTGGAGATATACCTTTGCCGCCTGTAGCTGCTCTATCCTGCAACCCAAGCTTTGACGGGAGCAATACGGCAGGACTTGTGTGTGATAGTAACCCTGGCTCCACGTGGGTCATGTATAATGGTACCTATGATTTCTTCTATGACCTCAGGAGCGAGAACTCCACGGATCCGAATAATGACATTTGGAAGTCTACCTTTACCGTTGGGAGCTTCAGCGTCTCTTGTATCGACAATGCGGCCACGCCTTTGGTGAACGAGGCAATAGATCCGACTACGTGCTCCCCCGAATTCAATGGATATGTTTCGCCCGGTTCCTATACCGCCGAGCTTACGGTGGAAGATAGTGCAGGCAATACCGACATCGATACCCACCTGCTTGAAGTGAAACAGGATGCGATAGCACGCTTTGAGTGTTCCAAGGACGGCATAGAGTGGACTATTCCTTGTGTCAGTATACGAATCGCAGAAGACGAGGTTGTGTACTTCAGGGGAGATGATGGAGCAGGAGGTCTTTCCAGTCCTTCCGATGGTAGCGCAATTTCTACCTGGAGTTGGGATTTTCCAGACGGGAATCCCGCAAATGCCGCCATATCCGGCTTCCCTACTCCCATTGAGGTGGCGTTTGGGAGTACGGGAAATAAGCTAGTGGAGCTTATCGTGGGAGATAATGTAGGAAGGCAGGCGAGGCGAATAGAGACGCTGGGGGTAACTGTGCCGTTCCCCGAATGGAAAGAAATAATTCCTCTCCCTTGAGGCATGGCACGCGGCTTTACCCTTCCAGAGCTCCTCGTGGTAGCATTTATCATGGTGATGCTTACCACGCTTGCAGTGGCGAACTACAGAACGGGCGAGGAGCAGTATCTTATACGGGCGGAGGCACGGCGTCTTGCCATGGAGATTCAGCGGGTGAGGGAGATGGGGATTTCAGCTCGTGAGGTGGAGAGCCCTACGAGTGGATATCCTTTTGTTCCCCAGGGCGGATACGGCATGCATATAGAAGCGGGGCCACCCTTGGTCATTTTTACCTTTCTTGATTGCAACAATAATGCGAGGTTTAATCCTATGGGGAAGCCGTGCATCGTAGGAATTGATAGCTTTGGGGAGGGGGATATTAGCAAGACCGTGGAGCTGGACGAGCGTGTTCAGGTAGAGGACATTCAGCCAGGAGGTTTCCCTTTGGATATTGTTTTTGAGCCCCCCGACCCCACGGTCTCCATTAGGACGGGGGGAGGGTTCCAGTCGGAGGTAAACATTATTTTGTCCCTAAAGGCGGACCCTAGTAGGAAAGCGACTATAACCATAAACAGTTCAGGTCTCGTGTATGTGGAATGACAAAAGAGGACTCACTATAATAGAAGTCCTTGCGGCGGTAGGTATCTTTGTCTTGGGGGGGCTTGGCGTATTTGCCCTTATCCAGCAGATTACCTCGTTTAGCCAGGAAGGAGCAGACCGTCTCACCGCTTCCTTACTTGCGCAAGAGGGCGTGGAGATTGTAAAGAATATCCGAGATACGAATTTCCTCAAGATACACAAGGGGGATAGTGGAGCCGACTGGATGGATGGGCTGTGTGATGGTATATGCCACGCGGATTACGCGTCAGCTCAATTATCTACCTCACAACCTATTCCTTATCTAAGCATTGACGGAGACGGATTTTACCAGTATTTGTCTGGCACGGAAACCCGCTTTAAGCGGGACATTGCGACACAGCTGTTACCTTCAGGGGATTTGGGTGTTACCGTTACGGTGTATTGGGTAGAGAAGGGACAGACAAAAGAAGTAATCGTGGAAGCGCGATTGTATAATTGGCTTTAATATGAAACGATTCCCTTCCTCTCAAGCAGGACTTACTCTCGTTGAGATGCTTGTGGCGCTTGTCGTGTTTTCCCTCTTGGTTGGGAGCATTGGAGGGATTTTGTTCTCTGCAATGAGAGCGGAAAGGAGTACGGCTACCCTTCAGAATGTTGTGGGGGAGGCAAGTTTTATTACAGAATACATGAGCCGCGCCCTGCGTATGGCTCAAAAGAATACGGATGGTAGTGCTTGCCTTGGCGCAAACGAGAACTATGAACTCACTGGAGTGGGAATGGGAACAGGCATCCGTTTTCTTGATAAAGATGGAAGATGCCGCTACATTTCATGGAACGAGGGCGCAGGGCGGATTCAAGAAGAAGTAGATGGCGGCGCCGCGTCTTTCCTTACGTCCGACAATCTCTCGGTCGAGAGTTTTGGGGTGAAGTTATTGGGGGAATCCCAGGAAGATTATCTCCAGCCGCGCGTGACATTCACTCTTACCCTACGGGGGCAAGGAAGTCCCGAAGAAGAACGCGTTGAAGTTTCCTTACAGACCTCTGTCTCACAGCGCAACATAGATGTCAGGAAATAAATCAGCATACCTATGAAAGATTCTTCCCAATACGGAGGCGTAGCGCTGTACATTACCGTCATGGTTTTGGTGGTGCTTTTAGCTATTGCGGCAGGCATGAGCCAGGTGTTCTTTCAGCAGACCCAGATTTTGCGGGAGGCAGGATACTCGGTGGTTGCTTTTTATGCGGCAGACACGGGCATTGAGGAAGTATTGAAGGACCGCAATGGTACGCCTACCGACATACCCGACGGCGTCGTGGGGAGCGCAAGCTATGAGGTTGTGGTCACTCCTTCTGGCGGCGTAAAGCCAGATGATACCGTTTGCGATCCTGCGGGTACAGGCCATTACTGTATTAAGTCCACGGGAAAATATCAGAATGTGCGCCGCGCTATCGAGATTACGTTTTAAGACCGAAAAGGGATGGGCTGGATGAATCCCGGTTTCATCCAGCCGGGCTTCGCCCAAGTTTACGAAAACCAAATCATATGAAAAGGAAAGTTCCATTCGCAATAGGCGAAATCTACCACATTTTTAATCGAGGAGTCGCGAAGTGTACCATATGCTCCCTGGAAGCGGATTTTTGGAGATTTTTGCAAGGCCTATGTTTATTCAATAATACAAAAAGTACAAACAGTATATTGGCGCACTTGGAGCGCGATAGGGGAGAGCTCAATATGAAGGTGTTAAAATCATATATCGTGGACCCTACAAATGAAAGAAATGGGTTAGTACGCATTTTGGCTTATTGCGTGATGGGGAATCATTACCATCTTATTATTGAGGAAGTTCAAGAGGGAGGAATTACGCAATTCATGCACAAGTTTGGAGTAGGATATGCAAATTATTTCAATAGTAAGTATGGGCGAGTGGGAAGTTTATTTCAGGGCAGGTTTAAGAGTGTTCTCGTAGACAATGAGCGGTATCTGCAGTATCTGCTTGTGTATATTAATGTGTTGAACCCAGCGGAGTTCGTAAATCCAAATTGGAAAGAAGATGGAATACAGGACATAGGGGCGGTTTTGAGATTTGCAGAAGGATATAGCTGGAGTAGCCATCAGGACTACTTAGGCAAGCGCGGATCGCTTATACTTGATAAAAGGGTATTGGGAAGAATGTTCCCTACTCCAGCAGCTTATCTCGATTTAGTGCATATGGTATTAGACGAAAAGAAATATCAAGAAATCAGCCATCTTGCCCTCGAATAATCTATTTACTTGGGCGGATGAATCCCGGTTTCATCCAACCTTGGGGGGATATGACGCAAGGTATGGTACAATTGTTCACGCATATACGACGCCTGGACTGGACGCTTGCAGGGAGCGCCCTTTTACTGAGCGGTCTAGGGCTTGTTTCCCTTTATAGCTCATCTTTGGGCCTTGGTGACTTTGGGAATTTCCAGAAGCAGGGGATATTTCTCGTTGTAGGCGTCATTTTAATGATTGTTTTCTCTCTTGTGGACTGGCGTCTGCTAAAAAACGACCCTTTCTTCATTTTTTTCCTGTATGTGTTTGCCCTTGTGGCGCTTGGGGGCCTTCTCATTTTTGCCCCGGAGATTCGGGGCGTGCAGGGGTGGTATAGAATTGGCGGGGTTTCCATTGATCCCGTGGAATACACGAAGCTTATACTTATTATCGCGATGGCAAAGTACTTTTCCTTTAGGCACATGGAGATCTATCGGATACGGCATATTCTTGTATCGGGAGCATACTTTGGCATTCCCATAGGCCTTATATTCCTTCAACCGGACCTCGGTTCTGCCATTCTTCTCGCGTTTTTATGGGGCGTGCTCTTGATAGTGGCTGGCATTCGCCTGCGCCATCTTCTCGCTCTTCTCGGCATAGGAGTACTTCTTCTCGCGGTGGGTTGGACCACGATGTTGCAGGATTACCAGAAGGATAGGATTTTTGCGTTTTTGGAGCCAGAGCTCGATCCTTTGGGCATTGGCTGGAATCAGATGCAGGCAGAGATTGCTATTGGCAACGGGGGGCTTTGGGGTAGGGGAATAGGCGGTGGCACGCAGACCCAGTATGGTTTCCTTCCCGAACCCCAGACGGACTTCATATTCGCTGCGTTCGCAGAAGAATTTGGACTTGTGGGCATCTTTTTGCTCGTAGGGCTTTTCCTGTTTTTTGTGAGGAGGGTTCTGCGGATTGGCTTAGCTGCCCACCGCAACTTTCCCCGGCTGTTTGCGGCTGGTTTTGCCACTCTTCTCATTGCCCAATTCTTTGTGAATATAGGGATGAATCTCGGGTTTTTGCCCATAATCGGGCTCTCTTTGCCATTGGTGAGCTACGGGGGGTCTTCTCTGCTTATGACGTACGCGGCTTTGGGCATTCTCCAGAGCATTCGCTCTCACTAAAAAGGGTGTCGGAGGAACCTTGTGACCATATATCGGTTATCCCCATATCGTACCCTTGACTGTACCTCTGAAGTACATGAAAATGAATGAATGGGTTCCGCAAGTGAAGGGCAACAACAATATATCTCTCTCCAGGAAGCGAGCGAGATTTCTCCTTACAGTCAGGAGTATTTGAGTTTGCGCAGCCGCCAGGGGAAACTGAAGGCGGTGAAACTCGGAAGGAACTGGGTCACCACCTCTGTGTGGCTTCAGGAGTATCAGGAGCATACCGAAGAGTACAAGAACGGAAATGGGAATGGGAATGGGAATGGAAACAATATAGCAAAGGAGGCGTCTCCTCCCGAAAATCTTCCTATTTTTGCATCGGAGCCGAACAGCTCTTCTTTTTCCCTTCCCTTGCGGGAGCTTTTCGCTTTTGGGGTAAGGGCTACCGCACTCGGTATTCTGGGAGCCCTGCTCGTATTCGGCGTTACCTTTGCCATGGCCCAGAAGGACGAATTCGGCAACATGGCTCGCCACATGAAAGAAGGCGTTTCCGTGGTGACTGCTGACCTCAACTCCGCGGTCAGGAAATTCTCGGACCGCACCATAGAGAAGACGGGTGTCGCCCTTCTCTCTTCTCATGATTCTGTGCAGTTGTTTGGCGAGGGATTCCGCCGAGCCGCCTCTACTCCCGAAAAAACCTTGGCTTTGCTCAACGGGTTCGCTGCGGATTTTCGGGAGACGGGGACGAAGATGGAGTTTATTGCAGTTCGCGGAGCAAATTCCGCGCTCGTGGAATTCAGCTGGGGTTTTCGGTACGGCAGCCAGTCGCCACAGCTTGCCGCAAACGTGAGTACAGAGTATCTTGAATGGCTTGGCAAGAGTACGCGGGGTGTTGGTATGCGTTCCGTAGAACAAGTTCAAGAAGGCGCTCAAGGCGTACTCCAGCAGCTCCAAGAAGGAGTAGGGGTTGTACGGGAAGATCTCCGCAGGGACTTTGAAAAGGCGAGGGAAGGAGTGGTGTTTGCTACAGAGGAAACGGGTGCCGCCTTCGGAGAAAGTTTTGAGAGTACGAGGATTGTTTTTGAAGGTATCTTGCAAAAGGTTAGGGGGCTTTTTGGAGAGACGACAGTATTGGTCTTTGGGCCTCCAGAGGAGACGCCTCCAATGGCTCAAGAACGGCAGGAACAAGAAGAACAGTGGCAGGGAGAGATTCCGCAAGCCGGTACCCCGGGACTCTCGGGCCTTCAGGGTCCCCCAGGGCCTGCGGGGCCGGCCGGTCCCCAGGGCGTTCCCGGTCCTCAGGGACCCGCGGGG
>JAHIUP010000040.1 GCA_018816925.1 Patescibacteria group bacterium | reverse complement strand
TGGCAGGTCTAAAGCAAGGCGCTCCAGCAAGAGAGAGGGAATGAGAGAGGAAGTATAAAACTGGACTATTTGGCTGTTGAGCTGGTTCTTCTCTTTTATCTCTTCCAGTACGCGAATCTCCTCTTCTGTCTGCGCCTGCTGCAGGCCAACCAGCAGGGTTTTTTGTGCGGTAATCCCCCCTTCCAAGTACAAGAACACAGAGAGAAGGAGAAGGACAAAGGCAAGGAGAAAGGCCACCAAGGCGAGGCCCGAAGCCGCCATGAGCCGAAAGCGCTCTTCTGCCGCAAGTTGGGTTTTGTGATGGGGAGGAAGGAGATTAATCATAAAGAAGAAAGAGAGGAGGCGCGCGCCGCGCGAAGAGCAAGGCCGAGCGCCGTAGTGTAAGGCAGTGAATCCAGATAGCTCAAAGGAGGAGTACGGCGCACAGGGAATGAGAGTATGTTGAGCCAAGGATTCCCAAGCTCCACCTCCACCTTGAGCTGACTCGCAAGGAATTCCCTTAGCCCTTGGAGAGAAGCGCCCCCTCCGCACAGGAGCATCTTCTGAATCTGCATACGGGTTCCTTCCATGTGCTGGTGCGCCGCATGGGACGCATAATAATCCATATACTTCTTCACCTGTTCTGCAAGGTCTGTAAGTGTGGGGATAAGGGCCTCAAATACGCGCTTGGCTTCCTTGCCTTGATGATGCTTCAGGTCTTCCGCCCTTTTCTCTGGTATCTCAAGAGTTTTGGCGATTGCATCCGTCATCTGGTCTCCCGAAATGGGAAGGGAAGTAGTGAATTGCAAACTGCTCCCCGCAAACACATTCAGACGCGTCTTGGTCTTACCCATATCCATAATAAGGAGCGGGGTAAGAGAAATCCCTTCCTTCACGACGGCCCGACTCACCGCAAGCGACTCTATCTCCAAGGCGCGCGGCACGAGCCCTGCCTTTTCGAGTACGGTAAGATAAGGATCCACCGTGTCACGGGGAAGAGCGGCAAGTAAAATATCCAGGTGGTCCAGGGGACCGCGCAAGGGATTAATAACCTCATAATCCAGGTATACAGTATCTATCTCGTAGGGAATGTAGTTCTCCGCCTCAAAGTTCACCGCGTCCCTCACCTCCTCAAGCTTCATGCGGGGCAACTGTATCACTTGAAGGAAGGCCTGTTCTTCCGGGAGCGAAGCCACCACATAGGGAGTAGAAATCTGCTTGCCTTGAACCTTGAGGAGGGACTCTATGATACGCGCGGCAAGTTCTTCCGGTTTCTTTATCTCCCCCCGCTCAATAGCCCCATTGGGAAGGGGAAATTCTCCGAACGAGCGCAGGGAAAATTCCCCCTTGGAACGCTCCAGCTGCGCCACCTTCATGGAGTAGTCGGAGAGGTCGAGTCCGAAGGTTTCCGGATGCAGAGTAAGAAATCGCTCAATTTGCATGTTCTTTATATTGTACCTCGCTAGGGCACTTCTTTCCAGCTGGTTACTGTCCAGCCAGCTGAAGGGCCGGAGGTGAACTTAGTGTCTGCAAGACCAATTTCGTATATGACCCTCGCGTTGTTCTTAATCCGCATGCCGTATCCGGTAACCTCCCTCATGTCTGAATTGTTCCCTATCTGCACAACGCCGTCCGATGCGTATAAAATGTCTGCGTCAGCTGAATTCTGAATAACAATGGCGGGATCAAGGGCTGCTGTGGAAAGGTACATAAGATAGCTGCCCGTCTCTCCAGAGCCAGTGGAAACGCTGCTGTTCTCTAAAGTAATTTTCCCGTCTGCCAGTATGACGCCGCTCAAAGAACCGTAGGAGCTGTCCAGACGGACCTGGGCCATATTCTGCACGGTAATATTACCTCTCACCCAAATGGTTCCTGTAACATTGAGGCGTCCCTGATTTGTGAGAGTCAGGTCGCCTGCAATCTCCTTGGGGCCAAGCGCGGTGGTGCCGCCGCTGATTGAAACGTCTCCAATGGTCCCTCCTGCCTGCGCGTCTCCCTGCCATTGCAGAATCTGAGCTGCGCTTATGGGGAGCGCGACGGGAGCCGGAGGCGCCTCCAGCACAAAAGAACTGTAAGCGCACCCCGACTCGCTCATTGCGTGAAGCTCTCCTGCAATAGACGAATTCTGGCAGGAGTCCACGTAGGCGTCCCCCCCAACATCTGCTCCAGACAGTACGTCTCCCGGCCCCGCAATCTGCACTGTTCCTGTAATGAAGCTGCTGCCGGCTCCAGTGAGGCCTCCGTTGGAAAACACGTTGCCGTCTATCTCGCTGATATTCTCCATTTCAATGCCCCAATCCCCTATCTGGGCTCCATAGAAGAACTGGGCCTCCGTGCCTTCCAGCTCGTACACCGCTTCCACTGTGCGCTCCCTGTTCTGCGCGCTTCCCGTGGATGTAATTGTCCTTGCCCCTCCGGACTCTGCGGAAATAGTGACTGTTACGCTTGCGCCTCCAATGGAAAACGAATACGGACTTGACCAGGCCATATCTTGCTGCAAGCGCACAAGAGCGTCTTCCACCCCGGCTTCAGCTGCCCCATAGGCCTCTACCGCCAATGCTTCTGTGTGAGCCACGTGCTGACGGCCCAATACCACAAAGGCAATGGCCATGCCAATAATGATCATGGCTCCCAGAATGAGGACTGTAAGGTATAACGCTGCGAACCCCCACACCAAACAGCCATTGCGCTTCGCGCGGTTCTTTGGAAAAGACGGCTGTTCTGGTGTGGGGGCGAATCCTTTCATGCGGCTATGGTATGCGCACGGAAGCTGTTTCCGTTAGCTCTGTTACTGCTTGGTATTCCGGCCTTGGAGATGAGGTTTTGGCTGCAAGGCGAAGCGTGATGCGCACAGAATCCCCCACCTGGCTCACCTGAAAGTTCTGCACCTCCACCAGCTCGCTTGTAAGAGCAATAGGGGATTGCTCTTCTTTCTTGAGGCACAGCTGATCTCCGCACACAAAGAAGTCAATGTATGTATATTCCTCGTCTGGCGGGATGTATTTTGAGGTCCGCAGGGAAAGCTGGCCCGGATGGCTGCCAAAGACGCTCGTTGGAATGTACACTCCATCTGCTTCCCGCGCCTCCTGCACCATTTGGTGGAGCGCCTGGCTGGCAGAAGAGTTCACTTCCCCAAGGGCTTCTGTTTTGTGCTGAATGCGCACAGCCCACAGCAAGAACGCGCACACGGCCCCAATGAGGATTGAAAGCACTGCGACGTACACTACCATTTCCAGTATGGTGAACCCCCACACCAAACGAGCAGCAACTTCGCTGTTTCCGTCTCGGGATGAAGTCCCTAGAAACGAATCTGCTCGTTCTGGTGTGGGGGTGAACCCTCTCATGGTGTTTCTTGCCAATTAGTGAACACTGTCCTTTGCTCCACAGTATGCGTCCTGCCACGCTCTTCCCAGGAAACCGTAATGTCAGCAAAGCGGGAGTTGAAGTCTAATGAACCTCCAATCTCCACGATGTTGCCTCCTCCGTCCCGGTATACTTCCTCAAACACCACCTGGCGCTCAAATATCCCTATGGTTTCCGTCCCCGCAGTGAGCGTCCACACAGCCGGACTCCCTGTTTGTTCTGGAAAATATGGAGTAAAAAAGGCGATGGTATTGAGGCCGTCCACATCCCAGTCGGTCTGGTTTCGGAAAGAGCGCACGGCTTCCATGGTCTCTTGCGCCAAGGCCTGGGCTTCGCGTTCCTGGCTAAGAATGCTCTCCACTTGAAGGGAAAGGGCTAAGAGGCCGGCCAGCGCGCTTAGGGCGGTTACCAGAATGCCCACAACAACAACGATCTCAATGATCGAGGCCCCTTTCTTATTGAAGTTCCGGAGCTGCTGCATAAATGGATGTGCCATCCGTAAGAACGCCATCGGCATCGTAAAAAATAATGTATCCTGTGGCGTCACCGCTCAGCTCAACTTGAAGGGATTTCGTGTTAACCATACGGTCCCTGTTAATAGAGAATGCACTGCCAGAGCTTCCGTTCAGCTCATGGGTGTGAATCTTTATTGTCTGCTGCTCCCCTCCCACGTCTGCATCTCCCTCCCACCAAATCTGCCCTCCTTTCTGGTTCACTGAAAGAGGGAGCGTGACTACTGCAGTTCCTCCATCAAATGTAAGCACCAAGTCCTCCAAGGCAGTGTCAATGCTTCTTGTGTAGGACACGTGCGCGTGGCGGGAGTCCGTCAATCGGCCGGCATCTGAAGGAGAGCCGGGAGCTGATGTCCCTATTTTCCCCGACTCTTCTACGTGCACATTCCTCTCTTTGGTAAGGTCAGAAGCCAAAGCGAGAGTTACAAGCCCTGCTGGAGCTGCAGTGCCATCTACTTTAGCGAATACCACCTCTGTTCCGGCTCCCAGAGAAATCCCTGAAAACACAAGGACTTCCGGGAGTTCGTGAACCACGTCGTAGGCGGCCGTGCGCCCGGCATAGGAAGGCCCGCGAAAGTACGCGTACTCCTTGGAGGCGCTGTCAAAATATACGCCTGCTTGCAGTCCGTACTCGGCTCCCAGCGCAGCTGACCTTGCTTCGCGAAGAACCTGAAGCACCTTGCCTGTCTCTGTCTCCAGTGTTGCCTGATTCTGAAAAGCCCGGAGCTGTGGAATCCCGATTGTAGCCAAAATAAGAAGTACTACCACCGTCACAATTACTTCAGGAAGCGTGAACCCTTTCATATCATATATCACTTAATGCCCCCGAGTATGGAATACATTGGCTGGACCATAGAAATCGCAAAGAACCCAACTACCGCTCCCACAATAAGCATAAGTACGGGCTCTATGATAGAAGCAAGGTTCTTAGTTGCGTTCGTCACTTCTTCCTCAAAGAATGAGGCGAGCTTGGCCAAGATGTCCGAGGTCTGCCCCGTCTCTTCCCCCACTTTTACCATCTGAATGACAAGGGAAGGATAAAGCTTCCCGTAGGGCTCGAGGGCCTCGGAAAGTCGCGCTCCTTTCTTTACTTGTTCCCCCGCGTACTCAAGAGATTCCTGAAAGGAACGATTCTTCACTGTGTGGCTGGTAATGTCCAAGGCCTGAAGCAGAGGCACGCCAGCAGCTATTAGGGAACTCAAGGTACGCACAATAATCGCGGAATTCATCTTGTGCACGATGCCGGATATAAGAGGAGCCCTAAGAGAAAAGGAGTCAATGAGGCGCTTACCCCACAAGGTGGAAACGGCGAACCGCAAAAGCAAAAGAAAGGCGAGGGTCCCCGCGAGCGCAACATACCAAAGGTGCGTGAGAAAGGATCCAAAACCAATAATGAGGCGGGTGGTAAAAGGAAGTTGTACCCCAAGGTCCTCAAAGGTCTTCGCTAATTCCGGCACCACGACAATGAGCATAAGAACACCAATGCCAATCATAGCCGTAACTACGACCGCAGGATACATCAGCGCCCCCTGGATTTTGGAGTGCAGATCGTGGGAGCGCTCCAACTGAAGTTCCAACTGGGCGAGCACTTCCTCAAGCGTTCCGGATTCCTCCCCCACTTTTATCATTGCCTGAAAGAGCTCCGAGAATAGGGCGGGGCGCTTCGCCAACGCGCTGGAGAAAGTATCTCCCTTCGTGATTTCCTCTTGCATCTGCTTGAGGGCCTTCCCGAGCGGCTTACTTTCTGTCTGTTCTGCTAAAATGCTAAGGGCGCGGGGCAATCCTATGCCGGCCCCCACCATAACCCTAAGATTTCTAGTAAACACAAGCTTATCTGTAAGAGACGCGCCTCCGAAAAACCCAAAGGAAACGCGGTCCCACCAGCGTTCTCCGTTTTTTCCGAGAACCTCTGCCGACGTAAGTACATATCCCTGTTTTCGGAGCTGACGGGCAAGCTCCCGCTTATTCCTTGCAGATTCCCTGCCTGAAATAGCCCTTCCTCCCTCCGCCGCCGCCGTGTAGGAAAATAAAGGCATACGCTATTCCGTAATTACTCGCAAGACCTCTTCAATGGAAGTAATACCTTGTGCCGCCTTGAGTATTCCGTCTTCCACCATGGTCCTCATCCCCTCCTGGACCGCCTGTTTATGAATATGGTCCGCTGACACACGCTGTCCAATAAGTTCTTTTATTGTCTCTGAAATCGGGAGTACTTCAAAAATACCTACCCTCCCAGCGTATCCATCAGAGCACTCAGGGCTCTGCTTGGGCCGCCAGAAAGGGATATCCACAATCCTCTGATTCTTCTCCAAAAGCTTCTCTTCTTGAAGGATACGTTCGGTCCCCTCTACATTAAAAAACTCTGCGAACTGCGCAAGTTCTTTCTCGCTTAGCCGATACTCTTCCTTGTCGTCGCACAGGCGCCGCACGAGACGCTGGGCGATAATCACACGCAGGGTAGAAGAAATAAGGAAAGGTTCTACCTTCATCTCCAGCAATCGGGGGATGCTTCCTGCCGCATCATTCGTGTGGAGCGTAGAAAGCATGAGGTGCCCCGTGAGAGCCGCGTTCACGGCAAGGGCGGCGGTTTCTTCGTCCCGTATCTCTCCCACCATAATTATATCCGGGTCCTGGCGAAGCAAGGAACGGAGGCCCGAGGCAAACGTCAAACCTATCTTTGGCCGCACCTGGGTCTGATTGATACGAGGCATACGGTACTCCACGGGATCTTCCACCGTAGAAATGTTTACCACGGGCGTGTTAAGTATCTCCATCATGGAATAGAGCGTGGTGGTCTTTCCAGAACCCGTAGGTCCGGTAACAAGAATCATGCCCACGGGCTTGCGCAGGTTCTCCTGCACCTTCTCGAGCGCCTCTCCCCGGAAGCCGAGCTCCTCGAGTGTGAGACCTTCTGCGGTTTCGGAAAGCAAACGCATGACCACCTTTTCCCCATCAAACACCGGAAGCACAGACACGCGCACGGAATACTTGTACCCCTCGGTTTCCACCTTAAACCTTCCGTCTTGGGGAAGACGGTGCTCATCCAGTTTGAGATTACTAAGTACCTTAATGCGCGCCACGATACCCAAGCTCGCCTGCTTGGGGAGAACCATGGCGTCGTGGAGAACCCCATCAATGCGGTAGCGAATGACCACCTCCTTCTCAAGAGGTTCCGCGTGCACATCGGAAGCCCGTTGGAGAATGGCGTGCTTCAAGAGGGTGTCCACGATACGGATGACCGGGAGTTCTTCCGCAACCTTCTGAAGGTCCTCCCCTTCCTCTCTCTTCCCTCCCTTTTCCGCCACCATCTTTATCCCCTCCACCTCCTGCTGGATGATATCCCCGAATTCCGCCTGCAAACTCTTGGAATACTGCTGGAGTACATGTGCGATGCTCTCTTGAGTAGTGAGGCGCGGGCGTACCTTAAGGTCGGACTTCTTGCGGATGAAGTCAATCATCACGAGGTCATTTGGATCGAGCATCGCAACCTCAAGCTCTTTGCCCTTCCTGCGGAAGGCCACGATGTTATGCTTACGGGCAATGGGTTCGGGTATAATACGGAGGATTTCCGCATCCACCTGTTCTTCTGCGAGGTCAACAAAAGGAATGCCTAGGATGTAGGCCTCTGTTTTCCGCAAGTCCGCCTCTGGCACGCGCCCATCCTCCAGTAACACTTCTCTCAATTCCCGCTTCTCTTTCTGCGCCTTTTTCTCCGCCGCCTCAAGTTCCTTTTTTCCCACCAAGCCAGCGTCCAGAAGGAACGCCTTAAGCTGCTGATTCTCTACCTTCGCCTTCATGATTCCTCTGCAAGCAACTGCTTGACTCTCTCGACCACATCGTGCAACTGGTAATTGGACTTCACGAGATAGGTAGTGGCCCCCAGCTCGAGGGCTTTCTGCACATTCTCCATCTCTTCCAGGTTCGTCATCACGATAACTGGGATGTGCTTCGTTTCCTCATCCTGCTTGAGTCGGGAGAGCACGTCGAATCCGTGGAGTCGAGGGAGCACAAGGTCGAGGAGAATGACGTCGGGCTTCTTCTCTTTTGCGAGGCGAAGGCCAATCTCCCCATCGAGAGCGGACACTACCTCGTATCCCTCTTCCGTGAGCGTATCTGAAAAGGCCTTCTGAAGCGCTGACTCATCCTCAATGAATAGGATGCGTTTCATATAAAAACAAAATTAAGAAATTGGTATCGAGAACCAGAACGTCGACCCTTGATTTTCTTTGGAGTTGAACCCCATTATCCCGCCAGCTCTCTGAATAATGGATTTCGCGATATAAAGGCCGAGGCCGGAGCCATGCGTCTCGTGGCGCCTGGCGCGTTCCGAACGAAAGAACTTCTCAAAAATAAACCTCTGGTCTTCTGCGGAAATGCCAAGTCCGTTGTCTTCCACTTCAAAGCGCACCTGCTTGTCCTGTGTACGAAAACGCACGATAACCTGCTTCTCCTCGCCTCGTCGCTCCTTCGCATCCTCTTCCTTCCACGCGTAGCGAATGGCATTATCCACGAAATTTGCAATAACCTCCTTAAGACGATTGGGATCGCTCCTCACGAGAGGCAAATCTTTTGCTCCCTCTATGCGAAGACGGATGTTCGCTGCCTGCACCATGGGACGGAATTCGTCCACCACCTGTCCCACGAGCTCGGTAAAGGAAAACTCTTGCTTGTCAAAGGGCAGTTTGCCCGACTGGATGCGGGAAACCGCGAGAAGGTCATTTACCAAATTGCGCATGCGGGAGGCATTCTCTTTGAGGATGTTGAAATACCCTGTGATGTCTTTCCCAGATCTCTCACCGGTCATGAGAAAATCCAGCGCCCAGATGAAGTTGGAGAGGGGGGCGCGCAACTGGTGAGACACAATGCTCACGAATTCTGACTTGAGGCGATTCGCCTCCGCCAACCGCTCAAAGGAGTTCGTGATAATGAAGGCGATTATAAGAAGCGCTGCCGTAATCCCTAGAATAATAAGGTTGATAAGATAAGGGTCGTTCAGGAGGCGAGTACCAATGGCGTACACGAACACCATGGAAAAAATGATGACGATGCCCATGATAAGGAAAAGAAACGGGGGACATTGCCACAAGGGAATACCATACTCCTTGTATTGCTTGAATGGGTCTTTGATTCTCATGGGATTTCGCTATTTGAATATTGTATCACAAATTGACCGTGCAAGCCAAAAATGCTACAAAGGAGCGCACGGATACCTTAAAAACAACGGGGTATGGTGCAACGGTAGCACGCGTCCTTTGGGAGGACGTAGTCCCAGTTCGAATCTGGGTACCCCGACAAGACGGAATGCGGGTGTAGTTTAATGGTAAAACCCGATCCTTCCAAGATCGTGACGGCGGTTCGATTCCGCTCACCCGCTCAAGATAACTTAGGGTTCGCCCCGTGATAAACACGGGGCGCCCCGTCGAATGACGGGGCGACTCCCCTTGCCCGCTCCAACAAGAAAACCGCCCCCGAAAAGGGGCGGTTTTCTTATCTCGCGTACTCCACAAACCTATTCTCACGTATAAGGGTTACCTTAACCTCTCCTGGATAACGAAGCTCTTCCTGGATGCGCTGAGCAACCTCGCGTGCCAGCTGATGTGCTTGCACGTCGGAAACCTCCTCGGGCCTCACGAATACGCGAATCTCCCTTCCTGCCTGAATGGCATAGGCCTTTTCAATGCCCTCAAAGGAAGTTGCAATCTGCTCTAATTCCCCGATGCGCTTAAGGTAGCTCTCCAAAGAGTCCTTTCTCGCTCCGGGACGAGAGGCAGAAATGGCGTCCGCCGTCTGCACAAGAACCGCCTCAAGGGATTCATAAGGATAGTCCTCGTGGTGGGACTTCATCGCGTCGATGATCGCCTTCTCCACCCCGAATTTCTCCAAGAGACGCATTCCGATGTCCACGTGCGACCCCTCCACCTGATGGTCAAGGGCCTTCCCGATGTCATGGAAAAGACCTGCCTTTTTTGCTACTTGAGCGTCCGCCCCGACTTCCGAAGCCAGAGCGGAAGCGAGATGCGATACCTCAATACTGTGTAAGAGTACGTTTTGTCCGTAACTGGTGCGAAATCTCAAACGGCCGAGGAGCTGGATGAGTTTGGGATCGATACCTACAATGCCTACGTCGTACACTGCCGCCTCTCCTGCTTCCTGCATTTGCTTGTCCGCCTCCTGCCGTGCCTTGGCAATCTCTTCTTCCACACGGGCAGGGTGGATTCTTCCATCCTGGATAAGACGTTCGAGCGCCACCTTCGCAATGTGCCGTCTCACGGGGTCAAACCCGGAGATGACAACTGCCTCGGGCGCTTCATCTACAATAATTTCTACTCCCGCTTCCCGCTCGAGCGCCCGAATGTTCCTTCCCTCCTTCCCAATAATCTTGCCCTTCATCTCCTCGGAAGGAAGGAGAACGGTGGTAGTAGTAACTTCCTGCGTATGAGAAACTGCGGTCTTCTGAATAGCATACGAAAGAATTTCCCTTGCGCGTGAGTCGAATCTCTCCCTTCCCTCCTGCTCCATGCGCCGCACCCGGTCCAGAAGATCCTTCTCATGGCTCTCCTCTACGCCCCGAAACAATTCGTCCCGGGCTTCCTGCTGAGAGAGCTTTGCCACGCCTTCGAGTTTCTGCGCAACCTGTTCCTTCTGCTCTGCGAGCTGCTCTTCTGTTTTACGCGTTTGTTCGAGCTTTGCTTGGAGGTCGCGTTCTCGCGCCTCGGAGTCGGAGAATTTCTGATGGAGCATGTGCTCCCGCTTCAAGAGGAGCTCTTCTGTCTTGTGCATCTCTTTACGAAACACATCTCCCTCTTCTTCTGCCTTCAAGAGTACCTGCCTTGCCTGCTCGCGCGCTTCAGAGAGTGCCTTGTTTCGTTCCTGCTCCACATGGGCAGCACGCTCCTTGAGCTTCCTCTCAATGCTTCCTGCCTGTACTCGTGCAATCTGTCGGCGTGCAAGGTATCCAAGAACCAATCCCACACCCAATGCCCCAAGACCCGTTCCTATAGTAAGAAAATCCATGGGTCTTGAGAATCCTGGGGTTTTAATACTTCCAAAATCCTCTACTTTAACAATACCAGAAAAAGGAGGGGCAGTCAAAACCACCCCCCGCCAGTCCATGGACTGGCGGGGATTGCATTACTTGAGTTATTTGCGCTGGATGACCTCGTCTATGAGGCCATATGCTTTGGCCTCCGTTGCGTCAAGATAAAAATCCCGGTCCGTATCCTTCTCTATCTTCTCAAAGGACTGGCCCGTGTGATGGGCAAGCACCCGGTTCAAACGCTCCCGTATCTTCACAATCTGCTTTGCGGTAATCGCAATCTGCACCGCCTCTCCCGATACGCCTCCCGCCACCTGGTGAAGCATCATCTGGGCATTAGGAAGCGCGAAGCGCTTACCCTTCTCGCCCGCCGCTAGAAGAACCGCTCCCATGGAGGCAGCCATGCCCACACACACCGTAGACACGGGCGCCTTAACGTACTGCATGGTGTCGTAGATGGCGAGCCCTGCGGTCACCGAGCCCCCCGGTGTGTTGATGTAAAACTGAATGGGCTTATTGGCGTCCTTCTGCTCCAAAAAGAGGAACTGGGCAATGATAGAACTTGCAACGACATCATTAACTGGAGCCCCTAGAAAAACAATGCGGTCCTTGAGCAGGCGCGAGTAGATATCGTAGGCCCGCTCTCCATTTTGGCTTTTTTCAATTACAGTAGGGATTAAGTTCATAGTTTACAAATAATGACGTATTCTAAACTCGAAATCCGAATATAACGCGAACTATAAACTATGTTTTCGAAATACGAAACAAACTCTAAATCTTAATGTTTAAAATCAGAAACGGATGGGGTGCTTTAGTTTCTGTCATTTAAATTTCTGTCATTCGTGCTTGTTTCGTATTTCGAATTTCGTGCTTCGGATTTATTATTAGTTTCCGCCTGCTGCTCCAGCAAATGGAGGGTTTTTTCGTTCTCCAATACGCCTCTAGTATAGGAGCTAAGACGCTCCGGGTCAATGGCCTTCCTCTCTTCCTCGTGGCCCTGGAATCCCGAAAGCACATGCTTGATGCCCTCTTCCAGTTCTTCCGCAGACACCTCCACCCCTTCCTTTTTGGCAATCTCCCTAAGCGCAAGCCCTGTCTTCACGCGCTTGCGGGCAGAATCTGCAAGCTCTGTTCGAAGCTGTTCTGCGGTCTTCTTTGTCTTCTCAAGATACTCGGGAAACTCCATACCGAGCTGTTCCTTCACCCCCTTCTTCACATTCTCGAGCATACCCTCCAACTCCCTTTCCACAAGAACCTCGGGCATTGTTTCTGGAATCTTTTCTGCAATCTTCTCAAGAATCTCCTGGCGCACGCGCTGCTTCTCCTGGAATTCCTTCTCCTGGGTAAGACCTTCCCGGATACCCTTGCGCACTTCTTCCATATTCTCAAAACTCCCCAGGGACTTTGCGAACTCCTCGGAGAGCTCGGGCTCCTGCTTCCCTTCCTTTGTTCTGGACTTACGCAGCCACTCAAGCGCCTGTTCCACTTCGTGCTCTTCCACCGCAACTCCCTTCTGCTGAACCTGCCCTGCGAGCTTTCGGTAATCCGGGAGGGTAAGCGAAGGGAGAACTGACAGCGCAAGTAAAAACTCAAAGGGATTGCCGTGGGCGAGTTTCTTTACGGTAAGCTCTGGCTCTCCCACTGGCTCCAGGCCTTCCTTTACCGTAATTTCCTTGAGTGCCTGGCCTACCGCCCTCCTTGCCGTCTCCATCAGCACGGCCTCTTCGCTAAGATGCCCGCTCGCGATCTCGGGAGGCACCTTCCCATCACGGAATCCTTCTCGGGAAACACCCTTGGCAAGCTCTCGCTCTGCCTCCGCCCTATACCCCTCCCACTCCTCGGGTGGAAGAGTGCAAGTAATCTCCATGCGAGAAGATTCCTTTTTTAAAAGAGAGTACTTCATGCCGCCGCTTCCTCTTCTACTTCTTCTTTCATGTCCACCTGGGTACCCTCGGGAGTACGTATGTCAATCTTCCAGCCCGTGAGCTTGGCTGCCAGACGCACGTTCTGCCCCTCCTTGCCAATCGCGAGAGAGAGCTGGTCCTCGGGAACAACGGCAACGGCCCTTCCCTTGGAATGCGCCTCCACCTGGAGCACCTTGGCAGGGGAAAGGGCATTCCCCACGTAGGTTTCCTGGTCCTCTGCCCATTCAATAATGTCTATCTTCTCCCCTCCAAGCTCATTTATAACCGCAGACACCCTCGTGCCTCGCTGACCCACCATAGCCCCTATGGGATCCACCCGCTCATCCGTGGACACTACAGCTACCTTAGAACGAAAGCCGGGCTCCCGCGCAATGGCCTTTATTTGCACGGTTTCAGCCGCAATCTCCGGCACCTCAAGCTTGAAGAGCCGGGACACAAACTTGGGATAGGCGCGGGAAAGCGTGACCGCAGGACCCTTGGATGTGTCCTCCACGCGCAGCACATAGAACTTGAGGCGTTGGCCCATACGGTAGAATTCTCCCGGCACCTGCTCCTCTCGAGGCATAGCTCCGAGTACTTTGCCAAGGTCCACAAGTACCACCCTTCCTTCCACCCTCTGCACGATACCGGAAATAAGCTCTCCCTCCTTGGACTTAAGTTCGTCGCCAAGAGCGGTACGCTCCGCTTCCCGTATCTTTTGCAAAATGACCTGTTTTGCTGTCTGGGCGGCAATCCTGCCGTAGTCCATGTTGCGCTCCAAGGGAATCTCTACCTCCTCCCCTGGCTTTACCTTAGAGAACTCCTTGCGGGCTTCCTTAACCATAAAATGACGCTCGGGATTGAACCGGACTTTCTTGTCGCTTTCCTCTCCTTCTTCCATCCTCTCCTCTTTTCCGCCAGAGGCGGATCCGCCCTCAGAAGACATCTCTTCCAACTCTTCTTGCGAATATATCATGTCGTCATCCACCACGAGCTTCACCTGCCAGAAATCTGCCAATCCGGTTTCCGAATTGAGCCTTGCCTTCACCACCTGTCCTCTTTTTCCGTAGTCCTTCTTGTAGGCGGCCGCGATTGCCTGCTCTATGGTCTCCAGAATCTGCTCTCGGGACAAGCCCTTTTCTTCGGCTATCTGGTCAAGCAGAAGATTGAAGTTTTTTGTGTCTATTGCCATAGTCGCTAATGCTCCTAAAATAATGCGAATCTGCGAATGATGTCCCAATCTGCGAATGCTGCAAATATTCGCATATGCGCGTTTGCTAACGCTTTCGCATATAAAATGATGCCCGCTTTCACGGACATTCTCTTACGGAATTATTCTAGCAGAAGGCAGGAAGGTTGTCAAACCGAAACAGGATGTTAGACGCCCGGCTTCTAACATCCCTCAATTATCATCCTCGCTCCGAGCAAGTTATCCACAGAAAAATAGGTCTGCTAGGTCTATCCTTAATCTGGCTAAGGAAGAGGTGGCACTGTCAATGTTGTGGACCTAGGGAGAATCGAACTCCCGTCTCCACAATGCGAATGTGGTGTCATACCACTAGACCATAGGCCCCTGTGGAAAACTAAATCGGATTTAGCTGGGAAGGTGAACAGATCCTTAATTTTCATATTTTATGCCAAAACATAGGCCGAGGCGGGGCCCTTGCCGACTTGTTTGATAATCTCTAATTTTTTGAGCCGCTGGAGATGGGCTTGCGCGGTTCGTTTTGGGCACTCCAGAATATCCACCACATCGCGAACCCGAATTCTGCCCATCTGATCCAAAAGCTCAAGAATCTTCATCTGGTCTTTGTCTAGATAAATTTGGGCATTGAGTTTGTCGTCAACCTTTCTTAAAGCAAGAGAGATGACTTTTGTCCTCACATTGTCAATTTCTTCTTTGAAGCCCTTTACGAAATACTCCAGCCACAGCGTAATGTCGGTTCTACGCTGTTCGTAGTTCTCGCCGACATTGATTGCCCTGTAATAGGCGGGCCTATCTTTGTTGTAGTAGTCCTCCAACGCAAAGAGCCGTCTGAAATCGAAGCCGCGCTGGTAGAGGACAAGCGTTGCGAGGGCCCGAGCAGTGCGTCCGTTGCCATCGGCAAACGGATGGATAGCGGCTATTTCTTGGTGAAGGACTCCCGCCACAATCACGGGATGAACATCTTGCCTCTCGCTTTCATGTATCCAAGCCACGAGTTCGGCCATAAGCTTCTTCACCTTTTTAGCGTCAGGTCCCGTGTATACTTTTTCATCGGGGAAGCCGAGCCGCCGCCTTATGACATATACCGACCCCTTGCGATACTTGCCGCACTGCTCGTCCGGCAAAGTTTTGTCGGTAACAAGCTTATGAATTTTTAATACAATTCTTTCAGTGAACGACTGCTTTTTTTGAACAATCCGCTCAATGTATCGGAGGGCCTTGAGATAATTTTGCACCTCATAAATATCGCGGTTCGGGGCATCTACTTTCTTGCGGGCATACACCGCCTCCACCTGATGAAGATTCAACTTATTGCCTTCTATATGAGTGGAGCTGTGGGTCATGCGAATCAACGCCTGCCGACGAAGACGCAGCTCCTGTTTTGGCAGAAGTTTGGCGCGCTCAACTGCCGCTTTCGCCTCGGCAATTGCGGTAAGCATGCCTACTATTTTATTGGTGAGCTTATACTGCGGCTTGAGCATATATTCTATTCCCATACTACCATGAATAAAATAATCGCGCAAGTATCGCGCAGATAATCGCGCAAGCATTTTTGAGGCAGGGAAAAGTGGACCTAGGGAGAATCGAACTCCCGTCTCCACAATGCGAATGTGGTGTCATACCACTAGACCATAGGCCCTTATTTGCTTATTACGGAGTCCCCTGCCTCAATGCCGTGGCGCTCTACCCATCCCGCATTCACTTCTAATATATAGGAAGCAACGGTCTCGGGAAGGAATCTCTGGGGAAAGGAATCGGGAGAAATGCTCTCCGCAATCTCTTGAATCACGCCGTGTTCGTCAATCCAGAGAATATCCAAAGAGAAGTTCATATCCTTCATCCAGAAACCCGGGCGTTCCGGCTCCTTATACACAAAGAGCATTCCTTCGTTCTCTTCCAGGGAAGGCCTTCCGGACAAACCCTTTTGGCGCGCTTCTTGGGTATCTGCCACCTCCACAACAAGAGGGAACCCCTTTACGGAAATGGTGCTCGCTTCAGATGAGCTTCCATTCATGAGTATGAGTGTCGTGAATCCCAACAAGAGAACTGCCGCCAGGAGAACAAAAACAAGAGCCCTCATTCTTTTCCCTTAAGCTCCGCCTCTATTGCCGCCTGGAACTCCGCAAGGGGCCGGGCTCCTGATATTTCACTGCTCCCCAGAATAAAGCCAGGGGCCCCGGTAATGCCGAACTCTTGGGCCTCCTTCTGGTCTTCCTCTTGTTCCGCTCCGTACTCTGCCTCTTTCTCTTCCATGAGCCGGCCTATCCTTTCTTTGTCTATGCCGAGTTCTTCCGTAATGGCGAGTATATCTTCCCTGGAGCTCCAGCCCCCATTCTCTGCGCCCTGCTTGGCAAACATTGCCTCATGCCATTCCAGGTAGCGCTCCGGAGTCGTCTCCCACACCGCCTTGGAAGCGAGCCCTGCCACGAAAGAACCCAAACCTAAGAACTGGAGGTCCTTAAACACAATGCGCAACTTCCCGGTATCTACGTATTCTTTCACGAGGAAAGGAAGCGTCTCTTGCTCAAAATTCTTGCAGTAGAAACATTGGAAGTCAGACCAGTAGAACAGGGTGAGAGGAGCGTCTTGTGAACCCACAAAGGGCTCCCCTGCGGCATCCGGCTGAGACGCCTGCGCCTCCTCTGGAGGACTCAAGTCCGCTGTTCCCCGTGGGGCAAGGTCTACGCCTCCCGCGTAGAGAATAGCTCCCGCAATAAGAAGGGCGCCCGCAAGAATGGCAAAGGGCGTGAGGTTTTGGGGGAATTTCTGTTCTTCCATCTGCCGTATGGTAGCTCAAAAGAGGTTCTCTTGCAATTATTGAAGACCCTGAACTTTATTGAATGGTCGGGCCGCCCAGATTTGAACTGGGGCTACGTCCTCCCGAAGGACGCGTGCTACCGCTACACCACGGCCCGATTTCTAATCGTCGCGAGCTAGGTTACCCAGTACTTTTCTTTCGTCATCTCGTCCCGCTTCATCTCAATCTTGTCGCGTTCCTCCTTTGCCTTCTCTACCAAGGCCGCGAGTTCCTGCTCGGGAAGCTCTGCGAGTTCCTTCACGCGTTTCTCCAACAGGGAACGCTCGTTTCTTTTCGGGTCTTCAAGCGCTTCACCGAGCAAAACCTCCAGGATATGACCTACCCTGGGGCCGGGCTCAATGCCCGCCAACTTCATAATCTCGGTTCCGTCTACCTGGAGCATTTTCGCTGAAAGCGGGTCCTGGGACACCTTCTCTAAGATGTATTCAAAGTGCCTCAAGCGGTAGGGTTCTGCTTTCGGAACTCCCGAGCCAATGCGGTCTGCCATGCGTAGGCGTATAAGGTCTTCCATATCCTCTTTCCCCACCTTGAGAAGGAGGCGGCGCACCGAGGATTCCGTTACTTGGCCCACATCATAGAAAAACATGTGGTAACGCACGAGTTTCGCAACCTTCTCTGCCTGCTTCTTGGGAAAGCGCAGACGATTCAAGAGCTCTCTGGTCATATTGGCCCCCACGACCTCGTGAGAATAGAAGGTGGCGTCCGGGCCTTCGCCGTGCTTCGCGCGGGGCTTGCCTATGTCATGGAGGAGTGAGGCCAGGCGCACATCCATGTTCCAATTCTCCTGGGCCGCATACTGGAGGGAACGGATTCCGTGTTCCCATACCGTGAAGGAGTGATGCTTGTTCTGCGTAACCCCCCGCCCCTCTTCAAGCTCGGGCGCGATGAAGGCGAGGAGGCCGAGTTCGGAGAGCAACTCTATCCCTTCGGCTGCCTGTTGCGTAAAGAGAATCTTTCCCAGCTCATCCCTGACGCGCTCCTTGGATATCGCAGAAAGCAGATTGCTATTCTCTCGTATTGCCTTCTTCGTTGCCCCCTCAATGGTAAACCCGAGCTGGGAGGTAAAGCGCACGGCCCTCATCATACGGAGGGCATCCTCCTGGAAACGCTTCTCCGGCTCTCCCACCGCGCGGATGACTTTCTCTCGCAAGTCATTCGCGCCCCCTAAAGGGTCCACGAGCTCTGGCTCGGGCCCTGCAAAACGCAAGGCCATGGCGTTCACCGTGAAATCCCTCCTTTGCAGGTCTTGTTCCAGGGTCTCCGCAAACGCAACCTCTTCGGGGTGCCTCCGGTCTCCATACCTCACGTCTGCCCGGAACGTGGTAATCTCTATTGCCTTGAGCGTGGGGTCTTCGCTCTCCGTAAGAACCGTTACCGTAAAAAACTCATTCTCATAGAAGCTATGGGGAAATACCTTCTGGATATCCACGGGCGTGGCATTTGTTGTTACGTCCCAGTCCGTGGGCTTCTTACCCAGGAAGATATCCCGCACACATCCTCCCACTGCATAGGCCTCGTATCCCGCTTCCTGGAGCTCCTTAACAACCTCCTTGACTACAGCTGGGATGTCCTGTTTCATTGGGGCCATTCTAGCTTATATTCTTGAAAAATTCAACGGATTGCCGTATATTATAAAAAGTAAAGCAGTTTACTTTTACGCCCTCGTGGTGAAACGGATATCACGACAGACTTCGGATCTGTTGTTGGGGGTTCAAATCCTCCCGAGGGCACAAGAGGGTTCGCCCCGTGATAAACACGGGGCGCCCAGTCGAATGACTGGGCGAATCCTCCCGAGGGCACAGACCTTGAGAAAAACAGGGAATTCGTATATACTATTGAAATATGGAGGGAATAGACCTTATTGTCTGCGGAGGAGCCGGAGACGCGTGCCAGCTCTGCGATATTTTCGTGCTCTTCCAGCGCCTCTTTAACTTCCTCCTCGTCCCCATTCTTCCAGTGCTCGCCACTGCCCTTGCTCTGTATGGAGGATTCCTTCTGCTCACCGCTGGAGGCAACCCCTCACAAGTAACCCAGGCAAAAGGCGTGCTCTTTGCGGTTGTCGTGGGCATCGTTATTGTGCTGGGAGCATGGGTACTTATAAACACCCTCATGACCGTGCTGGGCGTGGCAGAATGGGTAGGATTCGGAGGAGAGTGGTGGCAGGTGCAGGTGAAGTGCGATTAATGGCGGGTTCCCCGGCAAAACTCAAGCAGTTTGAAAACGTACCTACTTGAGCCAACGATTCGCCTTCGGCAGTTGTCTCAAGCAGGCCCTGGGTTTGCATTATTGGCTCACGGTTCCTTCGGAACATCGTTCGCCGCGCAAACCCGGCAAAACTCAAGCAGTTGAGTTTTGCCCCCATAACTCAATTGGCAGAGTAGCGGCCTCTTAAGCCGTTTGTTGTAGGTTCGAGTCCTACTGGGGGCACAAGGGTTCGCCCCGTGATAAACACGAGGCGCCATGTCGGATGACATGGCGAGTCCTACTGGGGGCACAAGGGTTCGCCCCGTGATAAACACGGGGCGCCATGTCGGATGACATGGCGAGTCCTACTGGGGGCACCCTGAAGAAGAGGCGCGGGCTTGCGTCTTTTTTGTTTTCTGGTACAATGGCTCTGTATGTTGGAACCAAAGGAAAAAGGAAAGGTTATCGGGCAGCACAAAACCCATGAGGGAGATACGGGTTCTCCCGAGGTACAGATAGCCCTGCTCACAGAAGAGATTGGGCGGCTTCTTACGCACCTCAAAAAGAACGCAAAGGACTTCCATTCAAAGAGAGGCCTCTTGAAGATGGTAGCTAAGCGCCGCTCCCTACTCGCTTACCTAAAAAGGGAGAATGAGGCGCGCTACAATGCGTTTACAAAGAAGATCGGTCTCAAAAGGAAGTAATGGCAGGAACTCAAAAAAACAAGGACCAGCGGGTAACCGTGTTCATCGACGTACAGAACATGTATCACTCCGCGAAAAGCCTCTATCAGGCGCGGGTGAACTTCCAAGAGGTGCTCAAGGCGGGAGTGGCAGGACGTACCCTCATTCGGGCCTTTGCCTATGTTGTGCGCACGAAAACGGGCGAGGAGCGCCCCTTTTTTGATGCCCTCGTGAACCTGGGCATTGAGACAAGGGTCAAGGACCTTCAGGAATACTACGGAGGCCTCAAGAAAGCGGACTGGGATGTGGGTATCGCGGTGGATGCCATCAAGACATCGGATGGCATCAACACCGTGGTGCTCGTGTCTGGAGACGGGGACTACGTGCCCCTTGTGGAATACCTCCAGAACCACGGCAGGCGCGTGGAAGTCCTTGCTTTTGGCAGGTCCACCTCTTCCCGGTTGCGCGAGCAAGTAGACGAATTTATTGACCTGGAAGACAACCCGGAGAAATTCCTCCTCAAGCAGCAGAGAAAACTAGGGGTGGGATTCCGTGTTCCCCGTCTTCCCTATACGAAACAGCGAAACCAGGACTCCAATGAAGGAACAAACGCATAAACTGAAAATCGGAGACAAGGAGCTCACGTTCACCCTCAACTCGTGGGCGGAGCAGGCGAACGGAAGCTGCCGTGTACAGCTCGGAGACACGGTGGTGCTTGTCACCGCGGTCATGTCGCGCCAGGACAACGAAAATCTCGGGTTCTTCCCGCTCACCGTGGATTATGAGGAACGGTATTATGCCGCGGGCAAAATCCTCGGGTCCAGATTCATGAGAAGAGAAGGGAGACCGTCGGAAGAAGCAATCATTACGGCTCGCCTCATTGACCGGGCCATCCGACCCCTCTTCCCCAAAAACCTCAAGCGCGAGGTGCAGGTCATTATCACGTGCCTCTCCTGGGACGGCGTAAACGACCCGGATATCCCTGGGCTCCTCGGGGCCTCCATGGCTCTTTCCATATCTGACATTCCTTGGCAAGGACCCCTCGGCGGTATGCGCGCAACAAGAGTAGGCGACAAGTTCGTAGCTAATTCTACCTACGAGGAACGCCAGAAAAGCGATTTGGACTTTATTATGGCGGGCACCCAAGAGAAAGATGTGCTCTTGAATATGATAGAAGCAGAGAGCAATGAAGTTGGCGAGCAGGTCTATGAGGAGGCGCTCGATTTCGGCAAGCCCTTGCTCGCGGAAGCCATACGCTTCCAGCGAGATATTATGGGAAAGGAAGGAAAAGAAAAACTCCTTGTTCCCGCACCCCAGAAAGACGAGGCATTCGAAGAAGAGATGCGTTCCCTTCTTGGTGCTCGTCTCCGGGAAGCCCTATTCACGGGAGACAAGCTGGGGCGCATGGAACGAGTGGACCAACTCAAAGAAGAACTCTTCGGCTGGGCGCGCGAGAAAGAAAGGCAGCCGGAAGCAAAAAACTTCTTTGAGGAAGAAACGGAACGTCTCGTGGTAGAAGGAGCGGTCCGTGACGGAGCGCGGGTGGACGGCAGAAAACCCGAGGAAATCCGTCCCCTCAAGGCAAGCGTCGGAATCCTGCCCCGAACCCATGGCTCTGCGCTTTTCGAGCGGGGACAAACCAAGACCCTTTCACTTCTCACGCTCGGAGGTCCTGGAGACCACAAACTACTCGATGGCATGGAGGTGCGCGGCAAGAAGCGCTTCATGCACCACTATAATTTCCCTCCTTACGCACCAGGAGAAGTAAAACGCCTCGGCAGCCCTGGCCGAAGAGAGATTGGACATGGTATGCTGGCAGAAAAGGCGCTCCTTCCCGTAATACCTGAATTCGACCGCTTCCCTTATACCGTGCGCATCGTCACGGAAGTGGTGTCTTCCAATGGCTCCACCTCCATGGCTTCCGCATGTTCCTCTTCCTTGGCCCTCATGGACGCAGGGGTTCCCATCACCAGACCGGTCGCGGGAATCTCCCTTGGTCTCATGGGACAGGGCAAGGACGCAGTACTGCTCACGGATATCCAAGGACCCGAAGACCATCACGGAGACATGGACTTCAAGGTTGCCGGCACAGAAGAAGGTATTACCGCAATGCAGTTGGACGTGAAAACCCGCGGCATCGGAGAAGACCTATTCAAGGAAACACTCCGGAAGGCAAAGGAAGCGCGTCTCCACATTATCAAGGAGGTTATCGGCAAGACACTGCCAGGCCCGCGCAAGGAACTTTCCGCGCACGCCCCCAAGATTTCCGTCTTTCAGGTGAAACCGGAGAAGATAGGACAGATTATTGGACCTGGAGGAAAAGTTATAAATGGGATGGTTGCGGAATTCGGGGTAGATATAGATATTGAAGAAGACGGCGGCATCTATGTCTCCGGTCAGAACGCAGAGGGTGTGGCAGGCGCCTTGGAGCGCATCAAGAACATCGTACGGGAGGCAGAGGTTGGAGAGACATACCAAGGAAAGGTAAAACGCATTATGGACTTTGGCGCCTTCGTGGAGATTTTCCCGGGCCAAGAAGGCCTTGTGCACATTTCCCAGCTGGCTCCACACCGGGTAGAGAAAGTAACGGACGTGGTGAAGCTAGGGGATACCATTCCCGTAAAGGTGCTGGAAATTGACGCGCAGGGCAGGGTTAATCTCTCCCTCAAAGAAGCGAAGGATCAAAAATAACATACGTTCTCGTATGGACCAAAAAGAAAATACAAACCCTGAAGAACCTTTCGATTCCGCTCAGGGCAAACGCGAGTTCCTTAAACGAGAGGAGGTTCGTAGTATGGAAAAAGACCTCGCGAAAGCAAGAGGGCAAGCGGCCGAGCAAGAACGTGAGCGCATTACCCGCATACCAAGCCCCGAGCGGCCCGTTCCTCCCACTCCCCCTCCCCCTCCACCCCCACCCCCTCCTTCTCCTTTGCCCCAGCAAATCCAGCCCTCCGGACCC
>JAHIUP010000039.1 GCA_018816925.1 Patescibacteria group bacterium | reverse complement strand
TGAAGGTGGTGCGGCGTTCTTGAAGCATTGCATGATGAATTTTTTCAGGAGGATTACTCCCCGTTTTCTTTTGAGCTGGTATCATTATGCCTGGGCTCTTTTGGGCGCCTTGGTATTTCGGTTTCCTGGGCAGGGTATGGTTATTGTGGGGGTGACGGGTACCAACGGCAAGTCCACTACCGTGGATATGCTCTCTCGCATCTTTGAGGAGGCGGGCCTGCGCAGCAGCTCCGCTTCTTCTGTGCGTTTCCGCATTCTCCAGAAAGAATGGAGGAACACCTTAAAGATGACTATGCCCGGTCGTTTTGCGGCGCAAAAATTTCTAAGGCAGGCAAAGGATGCGGGATGTACGCACGCGGTGCTTGAGGTTACATCCGAGGGAATCTTGCAGTACAGGCACAGATTTATTCCCTTTCATACCGCGGTCTTCACGAATCTTTCTCCAGAGCACATTGAGCGGCACGGCTCCTTTGAGCGATACAAGCAAACGAAAGGGAAGCTTTTTGCGGCGGCCAAAGAGGTGCATGTGATGAACGCGGACGATGAGCACGCCCCTTTCTTTCTTCAATTTTCCGCGAAAAAGAAATATCTTTATTCTACGCGCGCCGCCGCCGATTCCCTCCTTGTTCCGAGCAAGGAGGAAGGAGCGGAAGCTGTTGTGGGCAAGAACGCGCAGGCAGACGAGAGCGGCGTGCGCTTTGAGCTAGACGGGGTCACAATATCTCTGAAACTACTGGGGGAGTTTAATGTAGAGAACGCGCTGGCCGCAATTGCGGCGGCCAGAGCCCAAGGAATTTCGCTTCAAGTGTGCAAAAAAGCTCTTGAGAGCATGGAGGGGGTTCCCGGGAGAATGGAACAGGTGCTCGCCTCTCCTTTTCGCGTCGTGGTGGATTATGCCTTTACTCCTGCTGCCCTTGAAAAGGTGTACGCCGCCTTGAAACCAGAACATGGCAAGCTTCTTTGTGTGCTGGGAGCTGCAGGCGGAGGAAGAGATGCCTGGAAGAGGCCGGTCTTAGGCAGGATTGCGGCCGCCTCCTGCGACATAGTGCTGGTGACGAACGAAGACCCTTATGAGGAAGACCCTAGGAATATTATGGAAGAGGTGGTTGCTGGAACCGCGGGAAAAGGGGAGATTGTGGAGGATAGGAGGGAGGCCATACGCAAGGCGCTTTCCCTTGCCCAACCCGGAGACGCCATTATTATTACCGGAAAGGGTTCTGAGGATTCCATTGCGTCAGCCAGAGGAAAGAAAATTCCCTGGGACGACAGGGAAGTGGTCAGGGAAGAGTTCTCCAGGATTTCAATGGAGCCAGAATAAACGGTTCCAAGGAGGCGCTCGACAGGGGGCTTTGTACGTGCTACACTTTTTTTGTATGGAGCAAAAGAAACTCCCCGCAGGACTTAGGAAGCATGTTCGGAAAGAAAAGGCCCGCATTCGAAGGGGGGTCTTTGGACTAACCGAACAGAGAGAGGAAATCGCAAAGCTCTACCTCAAGGTAGGGAGGGTGCAGCCCGCTTCCTCTCAGGCCCCCAAAGAGGTCCTTCAGCAAAAGGAGGTTAAAGCCCAACCCGTTCTCGCAGAAGAAGGCGCATGAGGTACATTTTCTCTAAAGCCATAGAAGACCTGCCCAAGGAGGTTGTTTTTGTGCAGTTCTCCAAAGAGAAGGAAACCTATGTGGTTCAGCTGGAAGGAGGAAGAAAGGCGCTTTCCCTGGGGGTGGAGGAGCCGGAAAAGCTTACGAGGAGAAAACTCGTTCTCCTTGCCCGCCAGGTGGTAGCCGTGGCTAAGGCCCATCGTTTCTCTCGCCTCGCTTTTTCCCTGCAGGATTTTCGTTTTTCCCTTAAGCTTTCAGACAAAGACCTGGCAGAGCTTCTTGCCGTGAATTTTGGCATGGCAAACTATGAGTTTGTAGAGTATAAGACGCCCCCAAAGGAAGGGTGGAGCTTTATGGAAGAGATTGCGGTGCTCGGCAAGGTGAGCTCCGAGGCAAAGAAGGGGCTTGAGAGAGGAAATCTTATTGCAGGGGAGGTGAATGCCTGCCGTGACCTCGTGAATACTCCTGGTATTGATATGCCCCCCAGGGTTTTAGCTGAGTGTGCCCAGAAGGCGGCCCAGGGAACGAAGGTAAAGGTGAAGGCGCTCGGCAAGCAAGAGATTGAGAAGCTTGGAATGGGAGGGGTGCTGGGGGTTTCGCGAGGGTCCGCGGAAGAGCCGAGGTTTATTATTATGGAATATCAAGGGGGGAAGAAAGGAGAGAAGCCCGTTGTTCTTGTGGGTAAGGGCGTGACTTTTGATACTGGAGGCCTGAACGTGAAACCGGGAGATGCCATGACAGATATGCACATGGATATGGCAGGGGGAGCCGCAGTCCTTCACTCTGTGGTGTTGGCTGCGAAGTTGGGCATTAAGAAAAATGTGGTTGGCTTGGTGCCCGCGGTAGAGAATATGCCTTCTGGCACAGGATTGCATCCGGGAGATGTACTGCGCACCATTTCGGGCAAGACGATTGAGGTGCTCAACACGGATGCGGAGGGAAGAATTATTTTAGCCGATGCTCTTGGGTACGCGAAGCGCTATAACCCTAAGCTCGTGGTGGATGTCGCAACACTTGTGGGGGCTGCCCTGGTAGCCCTTGGCCAGCGCGCCTCCGCTCTCTTTGCCACAGACGAGCGTACTTCTCAAAAGATCCAAGAGCTCGGTGAAGAAAGCGGGGACTATGTGTGGCCTATGCCTTTGTGGGATGAGTACGCGGAAGACGTGAAAGGGACAACAGGGGATTGGCTCAATACCTCAAAGAGCAGGTACGGAGGAGTTATTACCGCAGCCCTGTTCCTTAAGCAGTTTGCGGAAGGGTACCCTTGGGTGCATTTGGATATTTGTCCTCGCATGATTGCCCTGGAAGGAGAATATCTGGCGAAGGGAGCCGCAGGAGCCCCTGTGCGCCTTCTCGCCAAAATGCTTGAACGGCTATAAACTGAAGCCGCACGCGAAAATTAGGTTCGGCCTAGTTTGCCAAAGCAAAGTAGTTTGTAAATGTACCCGTCCTTCGGCACTATTGGCGTATCGCCGTGCCTAAGGGCGGGCCCTGGGTTTGCATTATTCGCCCCTCGAGGACTCGGGGCGCGCAAACCCGGCAAAACTCAAGCAGTTGAGTTTTGCCCCCATAGCTCAACGGATAGAGCGTAGCCCTCCGAAGGCTGAGATGCAGGTTCGATTCCTGCTGGGGGCACGACAAAGAGGTTTCTATTTGAATTCCAGTTATGGAAAAAATTGCAGCACGAACATATAAGCTTATCTATCGGGGAGCCATCCCTGTAGTAATGCTGTTTTCCTTAGAGTTTGGCATGGGTATGGCGACTGGGTATTTCGCGGGGAAACTCCTTGCGGGTTCTGGTGTAGATGTGCGGGGGCGTGCGCCATCGCTTACCCTGCGCATAAAGAATTATAAGGTGCATATTCACCACTGGTTCCACTCTCTTTTCATACTCTTGTGCGCCCTAGGCCTCAATTTCTACATCTTCAATCCAAGTATTTTTTACGGCTTTCTTGGCGGCGCCGTATTCCAAGGAGTGCTCGGGTATAGTGACTGGTACAGATTTATTCAGAAGACGGGCTCGTAGGCAGTAGGAGGGGCGATAGACGTGGAACGTCTCTCGCCTTCTTGTAGCTCTAAGGTATGCGTGGTAGGTTAGCTGTAGCATAGCGAACCAATTTCATAGAGGAAAGGAGATGCTTGGGACTCATACTTCGCGGTAATAACTATGGGGGCATTCTCGGAGCTTCTGGCGTCCAGGGGTTTTTTGGAGAAGGATACTGGTATCACAGGTATCTCAAGCCCTGGGGGTTGAATTTTGAGGACATGACCTTCGTGGCAAAAACGGCAACGTATGCTGCCCGTGAAGGGAATATGCCTCTTACGCCGGAGTATACGCCACAGGAACGTTTCCCTGAGTGTATAGGGTTGAATCCCATATCCGGTCTTGTACTCAACGCTGTTGGGTTGAGCAACCCTGGGCTAGAGGCATTGTTGGAAGAGCCGACATCGCGGAAATGGCAGCAGCGCACGAAACCCTTCATGATTTCGGTAGCGTCGCTTGGGAGTACGCCGCAGGCGCGTGTGGATGAAATGAGAAAGATTGCGGCTTTAATCGCAGAACACAGAGATTCTTTCCGCGCGCCCTTTGGGGTGCAGATTAATCTCTCGTGCCCGAACACCGAAGAGGATCCCCGGGAACTTGTAAGGGAGTCCTGGGATATTCTCACTATCATGAGTGAAGCCGGGGTGCCGCTCATGCCCAAATACAGCATAGATTCCGCCCCCATAGAAGCGATGCTGGAGTTGCAGCAGCATCCTGCGTGTGATGCGATATGTGTGTCTAATACTCTACCCTTCGGCTGGGATGGGATTGACTGGAAGCACGTATTGGGAAGCGATAAATCGCCACTTGCGCATCTTGGGGGCGGAGGATTGTCGGGCAAGGTATTACTGCCTCTTGTGTGCAAATGGATTGCGCGCCTTCGCGAAGCGGGGTTTACCAAACCCATCAATGGAGGAGGAGGTATTTTGTCTGCCAAGGACGCGGAGCGGTATCGGGATGCAGGCGCCTCCTCGGTATTCCTCGGGTCCGTTGCCTTCCTGCGACCCTGGAGGTCAAAGGGGATTATCGCCCATGCAAATACTTTGACATGGGAAGAGGGCGTAGTTGGGCGAGCCGCGCGTTGAGGAGGTAAACATGATTCCTCTCCCTGCGTAACGCAGGGAGAGGAAGGGGTATAAGGGGGGGGTGCCGTGTTGGGTGCCCCTCTTTTTGGTATAATGCAAGAAAGGCCGAGTTCCTCTCCGCATTTTTCATTATTCTATGCCAACAAAGAAAGTAGGCGTTCGCAAGCCCGCAACCAAAGAGAAGCTTATAGGAAAGGTCTCCCACTATTTTGACAAGCTCGGGGTGGCAGCCATTAAACTGTCCGCTCCCCTTAAGAAGGGGGATACCGTGCGTATTGAGGGAGGAGACGTGTCGGTTCGCAAGAAGGTGGTTTCTCTTCAGAAGGACCACAAGACAGTGGCCGAGGGCAAGAAGGGAGACGAGGTGGGAGTGAAGATAGGCAAGAAGGTTAGGGAAGGATACCGGGTGTACAAATCACTCCGACCCACGGCTTAAGACACCGTATGAAATCCCCCTTTATTTTTGCGTTGTCCACATTGCTGGGGACGATTATTGGAGCCGGCATCTTTGGGATCCCGTATGCGGTGGCGCAGAGCGGGCTCCCGCTGGCGCTCTTGTACTTCTTTCTCCTTGGAGGCATGGTTTGGCTTCTCCATTTATTCGTGGGGGAGATTTGCCTGCGCACCAAGGAAACCCATCGGCTCATCGGGTACGGAAAGAAGTATCTGGGGACGGGAGGGGGCATCTTCTTTACCTTCACCACCCTTTTTGGGGTGGTGGGCGCGCTCCTTGCCTATATGGTGGTGGGAGGCATTTTTCTCCGGGCGCTCCTCGCTCCCCTTGTTTCCCTTTCGGACTTTACCGCTTCCGTGCTCCTGTGGGTGGTACTTTCCTTGGTCATCTTGCGGGGTATCCGTCTTATCACGAAGGCGGAACTTTTTATGAATGCAGCTATCTTTCTGGCAGTGGGCCTTGTACTTGTTCTTGTATTTCCCTTCATGGAGGCCTCCAATTTGTTCGCTGGGGGAGGGGGAGACGCATTCCTGCCTTTTGGGGTACTGCTTTTTGCTTTTGTGGGTTGGGCCGCAATCCCCGAGATCGCCGTGCTCTTCAAGGAAAGGAAAGACAAAAGAAATCTCGATAACGTCATTAGCTGGGCAACCTTCCTCGCGGTATTTCTTTCTTTGGGATTCGCCCTTGCGGTGGTGGCGGTGACCGGCAGGGAAACCACGCAAGATGCGCTCCAGGGCCTTGTTCCCATTGTGGGAGACCGTGTCATTATACTTGGCGCCTTGTTCGGCTTGATGTCGGTCGCGGCTTCCTTTTTGGTGCTAGGGAACTATTTAAAGAACTCCCTCCGGTATGATTACGGAACGCCCTATGGCCTTGCTGCGGGAGTCGCCATCCTCATCCCCCTTGCGTTGTTCCTGCTCGGGACCCGTGAGTTCGTTCCCACTCTCAATATTGTTGGAGGGGTTGCTTTGAGCATGGAGGGCCTTGGGATCCTCCTCTTATTTCATAAGGCAAGGGAAAAGGGAGAGCGGACTCCCGAGTATGAGGTGCGCGTCCCCAAGCCCGTACTCTTCGCTATAGCAGCGGTTCTTCTTCTCGGAATGGCCTCGGTGCTTTTCTTGTAAGAACATGGAAAAAGAACGCAGCCGCATGCGGCTCCTCATTTCCGGTCTCGTGCAGGGCGTGTTTTTTAGGTATGCGGCGCAGGCGAAGGCAAAAGAACTTGGGCTTGCGGGTTGGGTGCGCAATCTCCCAGACGGAAAAGTGGAGTGCGCGGCGGAAGGCGAGCGCAATTGCCTGGAGGCGTTCCGGAATTGGGCCGAGAAAGGCCCTCCCCTTGCGGTAGTGGAGAGGGTGGAGACGGCAGAAGAACCTCTCCAGGGGGAAGAGGATTTTTTGGTGGTGTGAGCGGAGCGCTTTTGGTACAATAAATACAATATATGCCAAGAGTCCCAGGAATCCTCCAAACAGAAGGCGCGAAGAAGCGGAGATATTACGAGCTTGCGGAGAACCAGCAGTACGTGGAAGCAGAGAAGGTCTGGCACCGTCTCCACGAAGGGAAATATATTGGGGATATCGTGTACGGAGCGAATGACGGCATCGTAACGACCTTTGCGGTGGTTGCGGGAGCCGCGGGAGCCGCTCTTTCCCCCGGTATAGTGCTTATCCTTGGTATCGCGAATCTTGTGGCGGACGGATTCTCCATGGGCGCCTCCAGTTTCCTTTCCCTGGTGTCGGAACGCAACTTCGCTCGCAAGCAGAGGGAACGAGAAGAGTGGGAGGTGAAGCACTTCCCCGAGATTGAGCGTGAAGAGGTGCGTACCATTCTACGGAAATGGGGAGTGCCCAAGGACCATGTGGAACCCTCGGTGGCGGCTATTACGAGGGACAAGAAGCGCTGGGTGGGCCTCATGATGCGAGAAGAGCTTGGCCTAAAAGACATGGAAAAGGGCAGTGAGCTCCAGCACGGGGTAGTGACCTCCGTTGCGTTCCTTACGGCAGGTTTCCTTCCTCTTATCCCCTACGTGTTCTTGCAGCTGGGAGAGGCGCGTTTCCTGTGGGCGGCAGTGTTTTCTGCAGCTGCCTTCTTCCTTGTGGGAGCGGCTCGCACGCTCGTGACTGTAGGGAATCCTTTAAGGGCAGGCCTGGAGATTCTTTTCGTGGGTGGGCTAGCGGCAGGAGTCGCCTATGCAATTGGATTCTTCTTGAAAGCCATCTTCAATATTGCTATCTAATATAATATGGAAGCTATAATTCTTGCAGGATTCGGGGGAGGGGTTATTCGAGGACTCGTAGGATTTGTGAAGCACAGGTACTCTTATAAGGATGTGCCTTTTGAGCCAGGCAAGTTTCTTTCCACAGTACTTATCTCGGGAGTCATCGGGTGGGCCTCCGCTCTTACGGTTCGTGAACTAGGCATGACCTTCCTTGGGACTCCAATCTTGAGCCCTGCCATGGCCTTGGTTATTGGGTACGCGGGAGGGGATTTCTTGGAAAACATATTTAAGACCGTGATGAAACAGCCCGAGCTCTACTCCTTTCCAGAAAAGAAATGACTACGGAATGGTTTAAGAAAAAGCACGGTTATGAGGTAGGGGGGGAGTGGATGCCTCGGGTTACGGCAATAACATCCGTGATTTCGCGTTCCTACGCGTTCCCGGGAGCCGCTGCCTATGCCTCCTGGGGCATTGCGGTGCACGAGGCGGTAAGAACGGCTCTTATAGGCAAAGAGGCGCGCGTAGAAGAGTATATAGCCCCCGCGATTGCCGCCTTCCGGGCATGGACTTCTAGCAATAATCTTAAGGTTGCAGCCGAAGAGATGGAGCTTAAGGTGTGGGACGAAGAGGCGAAATACGCGGGCACCGTGGATCTCGTGGGAGAGATTGGGGGCAGGCGAGGCATCATTGACGTGAAGACCGCCCTGGAGATGCACAAGGAATACTCCCTTCAGACAGCCGCCTACCTGGCTGCCTACAACAAGAATTTCTCAAAGCAGGGAGAGACAAGATGGATTCTTCGCATTGACCAGTATGAGGAATGTCTTGGGTGCGGGGCCTCCCGGCGACAGAAAGGAGGGAAGCCAGTCATTCGAGGAGAAGGGCCCTGCTCTCATCGGTGGGGAGAGGCAAAGGGAGCGGTGGAGCTTATGGAACTGGAGGGGCACGAGGAAGACCTCAAGGCGTTTTTTGCCGCAAAAGAACTCTGGGAGTGGCAGCATAGAGAATGGTTGAGAAATATCCCTAACTACGCGGGGAGACCCGTACAGCGCACTCTTCTCGTCTAGACCATGAAGTTCGTAGCCGATTTCCACATACACTCACGTTTCTCCCGAGCCACTTCCAAGGAGCTTACCTTGGAGAATCTGGATGTGTGGGCGCAGAAAAAAGGTATCCAGGTCATGGGCACTGGTGATTTTACGCACCCGCAGTGGTTCGAAGAGCTCAAGAATCAGCTGGAGCCCGCCGAAGAGGGTTTGTACAAGCTCAAGGGGAAAGATACTCCCACGCGTTTTCTCCTCACCGCGGAAATAAGCTGCATTTACTCAAAGAAAGGCGCGGTACGCAGGGTGCACCTTGTTTTGTTCGCTCCTTCCCTGGAGGCGGTAGAGAAGATAAACACGCAGCTTGGCTGGATTGGGAATCTTAAGTCGGATGGGAGGCCCATACTGGGACTGGATGCAAAGGAGGCGGTGAAGATTGCCTTGAAAGCAGACGAGCACTGCATGGTGGTCCCTGCGCACGCGTATACCCCATGGTTTTCCGTATTTGGTTCCAAGTCCGGTTTCAATTCCCTGGAGGAATGTTTTGATGAATACACAAAGCACATCTATGCCGTGGAGACGGGTTTATCTTCGGACCCTCCAATGAATTGGCGTCTTTCCCAACTGGACAATATTACGCTTATTAGCAACTCGGACGCCCATTCTCTCCAGAAGATAGGAAGGGAAGCGAATGTTTTTGATACGGAATTGAGCTACCCGGCTCTCGCGGAAGCTATCAGGAGCAAAGACCCAAAGAAGTTCCTTTATACGGTGGAGTTCTTCCCAGAGGAAGGAAAGTACCATTATGACGGGCATCGTGTCTGTGAGGTGCGGCTTTCTCCCAAAGAGGCAAAAGGGTACAATAATATATGCCCAAAGTGCGGCAAGCCCCTTACCATAGGCGTGCTTAATAGGGTTGAGGAGCTGGCAGATAGGCCCGAAGGCGTGAAACCCCAGAACGCAATCCCCTACGTAAGCTGTATTCCTTTGCAGGAAATCATTGCAGATGCTTTTGGGGTGGGTGTTGGAACCAAGCGGGAAAAGGAGGAGTATGAGAAGCTTGTAGCAAAGTTCGGAAACGAGTTTGCCGTACTCCTGGATGTTTCCCAGGAAGAGCTCTCGCAGACAGCAGCTCCCGAGGTTGCCATGGGAATTTTAAAGGTGAGGGCGGGAGAAGTTTCCATAGAGCCCGGGTACGACGGGGAGTACGGAAAGGTAAAGGTGTTCAAGGAAGGGGAGCGGAGTTTGGAGACGGACCAGAAGGCACTCTTTTAATGGAATGAATAAGGAGAGGGGCTTGACAAGGATTGGTGGAAGGGTACACTATAAGTATTATCGTATGTATTTGAGCATTTTTTCTTCTCAACAGAATATTTATCTTTTTACGGGTTCCATTTTGCAGAAAAAGAGCTGCCGGATTTGTTGACCTCTGTTTTATTCCAACCAATGCTCAACAAATCTGGCCCATCTCAAGGCCAGTTTTTTATCTCTCTACCATGACAGAAGTATATCATCTCACCAAAGAAGGGCTCAATAGAATAAAGGAAGAGCATGAACGCCTGCTTGAACTTCGGCGAAAGAAAACCCTCGGAGAGGAGGTGCCGAGCAGTTGGCATTCCGAAGAGGTAAACCCCGACTATCTTGCGTACCAGGAGGATATGAATCTCTTGGAGGCGAAAATAGAGGAGTACGAGGCCATCCTTAGGAACGTTGAGATTATAAAACCTCCCGAGAAGGAGAAGCGAAATGAAGTCCAGCTGGGGGCCGTTATCAAGGTGGAGGTGGACAAAGAACAAGACGAGTTTACCCTCGTGGGTTCTCTGGAAGCGAATCCTATGGTGGGGAAAATCTCAAACGAATCGCCAGTAGGGCATGCACTGATTGGCAGGCGCGTAGGAGAAGAGGTGGTGGTAAACTCTTCTATTCAGATACGGTATCGTATCTTGCACATTTCCTACGAATGAGGTAAGAAAGAAGTAGCTCTTTCCCGTTGGACTGCACGAGGTATTCTGTCGGAAGGAGGACGATTTGGTAATAGCGCAAAAGGCACTCGAGTACCTCGAGTTCAGCGACCTGTCCCAGAAGGAACAGGAACTTTTGAACGGGGCGCGGAGGATGCTCGACGACCCAGGACCCTACAATCCCTACTCCGGGTTTAGTGTTGGAGTGGCTGTAATGACTCAAGGAAGGGGAGATCTCATTCTTGGGGCGAATGTGGAGAACGCTTCGTTTGGCGCCTCTATTTGTGGGGAGCGTTGCGCGCTCCTAACAGCCCACTCCCTTGGATATGGAGATCAGTGTGTCGGTATTGCGATTGTAACCCGTGGGCAAGAAGGCCTCGCCACTACAGAGATTGCGTCAAGTTGCGGCCTGTGTCTTCAAGTGATGCAGGAGTATGCGTTCCGCTCTGGAGTTGGAGGATCGTTTCTGGTTCTTCTCGCAACTACCGATTTCTCCAAGATACTTAGATGTACTCTAGGAGATCTCTACCCAGTACCCTTTGGACCACATAATCTAGTACATTCAGAACCTCGTGCAGGATAGCCCAACAGAGCAAGAAGGGGTAGCGCTAGCGCTACCCCTTTGCCTTTCCGTGGAATTCTTTATCAAGGGCGGAGAGAAATTCGATGAGTATGGGTTCTGTGAGGAGCTCTTTTATTTGGTGCCACCAGGACTCGATTGGGAACGTTGCATCTTGTGCCCAGTATTCAAGCGCTTGGAGGAAGTTCTCGAGCATATCAATTTGTTGCACGAATCTTCCTTCTCGCGTTCGGCCCTGTTCATAATCGTACCACAGCATTTCCATCTCTTTTTTGATGCGTTCAGGGAGATCCTTCAGAAGAACGCTTAAGCACTTCTGTTCTGCAGCCCGTTGCCGGTCATAGGAAAGCTCCTTTTCTTTTTTGGAAAGATGCACCCACTTTTCGAAGAGTTTTTTCTGCGTGGAGCCGCCCCCTGTTTTTTCAAGGATTGGCTCGTAAGGGGTGAAATCACCTGCGTATCCAGCGCACAGGTCATGGATGAGCGTGGTTTTTATTATCTTTGCCGCGTCCATTTTTTTCTCGCCCATGCTCGCGAATATCCAGCCCATAAGCGCCTCTCGAAATCCATGCGCGCCTACTGTTGGCGGATCCGCCACCTCTCGAAGAACAAAACCGCGCTGCTTGAGGCGCTTTATTTCTCCTATTTTCCTGAATAAAGCTATGAGCGGATCCGGTCGCGTTTCCACGTGTTTATCATAACGAGAGAGGAGTAAAACAGCAAGGTTTCTTCTTTCACGGGTTTCCCGTATAATGGACTATTGGTATGAAACGGCTTCTTCTTTTTCTATTATTTCTCTTTCTCGGAATCGGACTGTTCGCGTGGGTTGTGCAGAGGATAGGTTGGGAGGAAATCCAATACTCGCTTTCCCTGTTCTCCGGCCCAAAGGGTTTCTCCATATTCCTTCTCACATTCTTTATGCTGGGAGCGGGAGCAGTGAGATGGCGCGTCATTCTCCGGAGCCAGGGGTATGCCATTCCCTTCTCTCGGCTTTGGCAGATCTATATGGGGAGTTTTACTATTATGTTTTTTACCCCCATGATGTTCCTGGGAGCCGAGTTGTTTCGGACGTATGCCGCACGTAAGCTCCACGACGTCCCTTTCTCCAAGGCCTTTGCTTCCAACATCATAGACCGTCTCCTAGAGATTACCGCCTACATTCCTGTTATCTTTTTGGGGGTGTGGTTCTTTTTGTGGAGAACTGGAAGCGCTTCTCCGCAGCTCCTTTCGATTTCCCTGGGGATTCTTCTCCTGCTTGCGGCAGCCGTTGTCTTTCTCTACTCTCGGAGTTTTAGGCGCAAGAGTATCCTCCGGCTGTTTGTGAGGCGCAACCAGCTGCAAGACATGTGGGAGCTCGAGCACGAGGTATTTCGTTTCTTCCGCTGGAACAGCAGAGCAATGTGGGAAGGGCTTTTCTGGTCGTTTTTGAAGAGCGGTATTGCGCTTTCGCGGGCCTGGCTTCTTCTCTTGTTCCTGGGAAAGTATTTCGGGTTTTTTGCCGCCCTTTCCATATTGTCCTTTCAATATCTTGCTTTGTTCGTTCCCATTCCCGCTTCCCTTGGTTCCCATGACGCCATCCAGGCGTTCGCCTTTGAGGCCTTCGGTGGGGGCTCTTCTACTGGGGTTGCTTTTGCATTCCTCATGCGTACGGTGGAGGCGGCGGCGGCTCTCTTGGGCATCGTGCTCGTGGCGCACGTGGTCCTCCTCCTCCTTCGGGGGAAGGTGATGGAAGTGTTTGGGAAATTCTTTCGTTCATGAGAAACGAGAAATCAGCAGGAGCAGTCGTATTCCGCATGGAGAAGGAAGGACCTTTGTACCTTTTGCTCCACTATCCCACTTCCGCGAAAGCCAAGGGCGAGTATTGGGATTTGCCCAAGGGACACATAGAGAAAGGGGAGAGGGAACTGGATACAGCAAGGCGCGAGGTTGAGGAGGAAACCGGACTTACGGATATTGTGTTTCAGAATGGATACTGCGAGCGCATTCATTATTTCTTTCAGGTCCAAAAACAGCGGATATCTAAAACCGTTGTGTTTTTTCTCGCGGAGGCAGGGCGCAAGAAAGTGCGTATTTCCGATGAACACCTCGGTTTTCGGTGGCTTCCGTATAAAGAGGCAAAAAAACAGCTCACGTTTGTAAACGCGAGGAGGATGATCACGAGGGCACAGGAATATCTCAAGAAAGCGGGCCGCGTGCGGAACTAGCCCTTTTTTGTTTTGCTAAGTACCTGGAGAAAGAGCTCGGGCTTGTCGTTCGCAAGCTTCGCAAGCATCTTTCGGTCTAACTCAATATTCTGGGATTTAAGGCCAGCTATAAAGCGGCTGTAGGAGACCCCTGCGGCTCTTGAGGCAGCGTTCACCTGCAGTTCCCATTGCCGCCTTAGTGTGCGCTTTTTTGCCTTCCGGTCGCGGTAGGCATACTGCCAGGCATGAATAAGGGCGTCCTTTGCGAGACGGTATTTGGATTTTCTTCCCCACTTGAACCCTTTCGTGTGGCTAAGCACGTTCTTGCGGCGCTTCCTTGCAGTTGTACCACGTTTTACCCGAGCCATGTTATTTCTAGGAAAAGAGTGCCTTTTTTATGGTTTTTGCTTCCGACGGGCCCAATTCTTTCCACCCCTTTTTATTTCTCCTCGCCTTTCCGCTTTGTTTGGACAGATAATGGTCCTGGCCAATGGGACGGCGGAGGACCTTGCCTGTCCTCGTAATCTTGAAGCGCTTGGAAAGCGCCTTGCGTGTTTTTAGCTTTGCCATATTCTGAAACCGTATATTATTGTTTTGCCACAATTACCGCAAGTCCTCGTGGTTCCCTTTTGAGTTCTCGTTCCACCTTGTAGGGTATGAGCGCTTGGAGTTCTGCGAGGAAGGTTTGCATCTTTTCTCTCGCGTAATCCTCGAGCGCCTTCTGCCGTCCACGGAGAGGGAGAGTGACGCGCACCCTATCTCCCTTAAGGAGGAACTTCTCTGCCTGCTTTGCCCTCGTTTCCCTGTCGTGGGAGGAGATGTTGAAGCTTAGTCGGATTTCCTTGAGCTCCCCACCCGTGTGCTTGCGAGCGCCCCTTTCTTGCTTCTCTTTCCGGTACACGAACTTTCCGTAATTGCCGAGCTTTGCCACTGGCGGCTCTACCTTCTCGGTCACCTGTATAAGGTCAAAGCCCCGCTCTTTCGCGGTGCGCAGGGCTTCTGCGAGCGGTACGACTCCGAGCTGCTGCCCGGCTTCGTCCACGAGCCGTACCTCTTTTGCCCGTATCTGTTCGTTTGCAAAAACTTTCGCTGCCAAGGTGTTTTTTCTATAAAGGAATGTGGAGACGGCGGGAGTGACCCGCGTCCGAGAAGGGGAAGAAAAACGATCTTCAGGCGTAGCCCAGTTATATGTGGGAAAGCGTGGGAACTGGGCGAAACCGCTTTCCCTTGCAGACCCGTATGAATAGGCATGGTTCCCCGGGCCTTACTAAGGAACCCGCCTCTCTCGATAATGACGCCTCTTCCAATTTATATACCAAGCAAGCTCGGTATATAAGTGGCGGCCTTGCGGCCTCCTATTTATCGAGAATCAAAAGGAGAGACGGCCTTTTGCCTTGTTAGGCGTAGGCAAGAGCCCTTTGCGGGCTGAATATGTTGGCAGATAATGTGCCCCGGTTGTTCACCCCGTAAGGCAACTCCGTTGCTTTACGGGGTTCAAGGGAGACCGGCCTCCCTGCCTGCACATTTTCCTTCCTTCTCCCCGTCGAGGCAATGCGTCCCCATGTCAACGGTACTTGAGGCGCGAGCGCATCTCGCGTTCCGCCTCTTTCCGCTTAAGCGTTTCCCGTTTATCGTGCTTCTTTTTCCCTCTTCCGGTCCCTACTTCCAGCTTTATCTTGCCTTTCAGAGTATACACCTTTAAGGGTATGAGCGTCAATCCCTGGGCCTTTGGTATTTCCTGCAGTCCCCTAAGCTCTTCTTTTCTCAATAAGAGCTTTCTCGGCCGCTGGGGGTCGTACTCGGCAGGGGCATTGGCGGGCTGGTAGGGAGGGATGACGGCTCCCACAAGCCAGGCCTCTCCTCTTCGTAAAGTAATAAAGGAGCCGGGAAGCTGCATTTTTCCCTGTTTTGCCGCTTTTACCTCCTGGCCCGTCAACACCAAACCCGCCTCCAGGGTATTGAGGATTTCGTAGTCAAAACGGGCTTTCCGGTTTTCCGCGAGATTTGCCATACGCTTTCATTCTATGGGAATTTTCGCTAAACTGAAATAGCAATGATTCGTCAAGAACTCGTCAAGTTGCTCCACGATGCCGTCCGCCAGCTCTCCGTTGAAGAGGGAAAAGTTGGCTTTGGGGATATAGCTCTTGAGCGCCCCGAGAACCTGGAGCACGGGGATTACTCCACGAACGCCGCCCTCGTACTCGCAAGCAAGACGAAGAAGGCGCCCCGCGAGGTAGGCGAACTCCTCCTTGCATTTCTCGAGAAGCACAAACCAAAGACCATTGAACGCGTGGAGGTTGCGGGCGCGGGGTTCATCAACTTCTTTCTTTCCAAAGAAGCGCTCGCAGAAGAACTGGAACTGGCAGTAAAGGAGGGAGAGAAGTACGGAACCTCCAAGTCCTCGAAAGGAAAGAAGGTCATGGTGGAGTTTACAGACCCTAATCCCTTTAAGGAGTTTCATGTGGGGCATTTGTACAGCAATGCGGTGGGGGAATGTTTATCTCGTCTCATGGAGGCGCAGGGGGCCGAGGTGAAACGCGCGAACTACCAGGGGGACGTGGGCATGCACGTGGCAAAAGCGGTATGGGGGATGGAACGGAAGCTTGCCGAGGAGGCGACGAAGCTCCAGGAGCTGGAGAAGCTGTCTTTGCCCGAGCGCGTGCATTTTCTTGGGCAGGTGTACGCAAAGGGAGCGGCCGCCTTTGAGCAGGACAAGGGGGCGGCAGAGGAAATAGCGGAACTGAACAAGAAAATCTTTGAGGGGGCAACAGAGGCGGCAGAGCTCTATGAGAAGGGAAAGGCGTGGAGCTTGGAGTATTTTGAGCGTATCTACGAACGTCTCGGCACCCGCTTCGAGTTCTCCTACTTTGAAAGCGAGGTGGGAGAACGAGGCAAGAAGCTCGTGGAAGAAGGTCTCCGAAAGAACATATTTCAGAAGAGCGAGGGGGCTGTAGTGTTTCCGGGAGAGGAGTACGGGCTCCACAGCAGGGTGTTTGTGAATTCCCAGGGCCTGCCCACCTACGAGGCAAAGGAGCTGGGATTGGCTCCCCGGAAGTACGAGGATTTCCCCTACGACCTTTCTATTATTGTCACGGGCAAGGAGGTGGTGGACTATTTTAAGGTGGTGCTCAAGGCATTGGAACTGCTCGCCCCAGAATTGAGGAAGAAGACCGTGCATATTTCCCATGGTATGGTCCGGCTTCCCTCGGGCAAGCTCTCTAGCAGAACTGGGAAGGTGGTGGCGGGAGAGGAGCTCCTTGAGGAAATAAAGGGAAGGGCGCGGGAGATTATGGCGCAGTCCGAGGGAGGACTTTCCCTTCAAGAGAAAGAAGACGTGGCAGAGATGGTGGCGGTGGGGGCGGTAAAGTATTCCCTCCTGCGAATTGCCTTGGGTAAAGATATTATCTTTGATACAGAGAAGTCCTTGAGCTTGGAAGGAGACAGCGGACCCTATCTTCAGTACACGGCAGCGAGGTGTAAGAGTATTCTCCGCAAAGCAAACGAGCAAGGTATATCCTTGGCTAAACCAAGGGATATCCTTGGCTTAGCCAAGGAGGAGAGTGCCTTACTGCGTATGCTCTATCGGTTTCCGGAAGTGGTGGAGGATGCGGCAGAAAACTTCGCGCCCCACGCGGTGTGCGGTTTCCTTATGGAGACGGCGCAACTCTTCAACTCTTTTTACCATGCGCATCCGGTATTGAAGGCAGAGAGAGAAGAGCTTCGGGACTTTCGGCTTTTGCTGGTTGCGGCGACCGCCAATGTCCTTAGCAACGGTCTGCGTTTGCTGGGTGTGAAGGCGCCCGAGCGCATGTAGGAAGCTTCAAAAAACTCCGGAAGCGTGCTACGCTGGCACATATGGAGGTGAATTTTCCGGAACGGGAAGAACAAATCCTTAAGAAGTGGAAGACGGAGCGCGTTTTTGATAAATCCGTGGCCAGGAGAAAGAAATCTCCTCGTTTTGTGTTCTACGAGGGTCCGCCTACCGCAAACGGAAGACCCGGTATTCATCATGTACTCTCCCGCGCCTACAAGGATGTGGTACTGCGTTATAAGACCATGCGGGGTTTTTCCGTTCCACGGAGAGCTGGTTGGGACACCCACGGGCTTCCAGTGGAACTGCAGGTGGAAAAGAAGCTTGGTCTGAAGTCCAAGAAGGACATTGAAAAGTACGGCATCGCGAAGTTCAACGAGGCCTGCAGGAAGTCGGTCTGGGAGTATAAGAAGGATTGGGAACAGCTCACCGAGCGCGTCGGTTTTTGGCTGGACATGGATAAGGCCTACGTTACCTACGACGTCTCTTATATGGAAACCCTCTGGCAGATTATTGCCAGGTGGTTCAAGGAGGGCCGTCTCTACAAGGATTACAAGGTAGTTCCCTACTGCCCCAGGTGCGGCACTCCGCTTTCTTCCCACGAGCTTGGATTGGGGTATAAGACAGTCATTGAGAACTCCGTTTTCGTGAAATTTCCCATTGCCCAGTTCCCGTTTCCAAACAAATCAAATTCCAAAACGTACTTTCTTGCGTGGACCACCACGCCCTGGACCTTACCGGGGAATGCGGCTCTTGCGGTAGGCCCCGATGTCTCTTACATCCTGGCAAAGAAAGGGGATGAACAGTATATTCTTGCGCGGGGACTGGCAGGAAAAGTTCTGGGTGAATATGAGGAGGTGCGTCAGTTCACTGGAAAGGAGCTTGTGGGAGCGACGTACGAGCCATTATTTTCTTTCAAACAGCCAGAGAAAGGGAAAAGGGCCTGGGAGGTTGTTCCAGCGAATTTCGTTTCTACGGAGGAAGGAACGGGTATCGTGCATACCGCGGTGGCTTACGGCGTGGATGACTTTGAGCTTGGGAAACAGCAGAACCTCGCAATGTTCCATTTGGTAGACGAGCAAGGGAAGTTCACAAAGGAAGTTGTTCCCTGGAAAGAGATGTTTGTGAAGGACGCGGACCCCGGCATCATCAAGGAACTGGAGAGGAGGGGTTTGCTCTTTCGTGAGGAGAGCGTGGAACATGAATACCCCCATTGCTGGCGTTGCTCTACCCCTTTGTTGTACTACGCCAAGGAGAGCTGGTTTGTGGATATGCAGAAGGTGAAAAAGGAACTCGCCAAGAACAACGATGCGGTCAACTGGATTCCTTCCCACTTAAAGAAGGGCAGGATGGGGGAATGGCTCCGTGAGGTAAAGGACTGGACGTTCTCCCGGGAGCGCTACTGGGGCACACCTCTTCCTATGTGGGAATGTATCTCGTGCGGCGCACAGAAAGCGATTGGTTCCATACGAGAGCTCCGGGAACAGAACCCTGGGCGTAACCAGTACTTCGTGCTGCGCCACGCGCATTCAGAGCGCCAAGTGAAGGATATCGCGAGTTCTTATCCAGAACCCAAACCCCTCAAGCTTACCCTGAAGGGGAGGAAGGAGGCCCTCAAGGCGGCTTGGGAGCTCAAGAGCAAACGCATTGACCTTATATTCTCTTCCGATCTCCTAAGAACAAAGGAGACCGCAGATATTGTGGGAAAGGAATTGGGAATTGAGGTGCGTTTTGACCCTCGCCTCCGCGAACTTGACACGGGGACGTTCAACGGGAAACCCGTGCAAGAACTCGGCGCCTTCTTTCGCCAGAAGGGGGAAACGCCTCTTGCGCACTACCTCCGGCGCTTCACGGCAAAACCCCCAAAAGGAGAGAACTGGAAAGATGCGCAGGAGCGTACGTACGCCCTCCTCAGGGACTTAGAGAAGGAGTACGAGGGGAAGCGTATCCTCTTCGTGAGCCACGAGCTCCCTCTTACCTTGTTGCAGGGAATGGCGAAGGGTATGAGTAGGGAAGAAATTATACACTTGCGCGAGAACCGTATAGAACCCGGGGAATGGCGTGAACTTCCTTTTGCGCTTCTTCCCTACAACAAGGATATGGAACTTGACCTCCATCGTCCGTTCGTGGACGAGATACGATTCCCTTGCCGGGAATGCAAGAACGGAACGATGGAGCGGGTAAAAGACGTGGTGGACGTGTGGTTTGATTCGGGAGCCATGCCCTATGCGCAGGCCCATTGGCCCTTTGAGGGGCCCAAGAACGCAGAGAGGAAGCCGCCAAAGGAATTTCCCGCCGACTACATCGCGGAGGGCGTGGACCAGACAAGGGGATGGTTTTATACGCTCCTGGCGACGTCAACGCTTCTGGAGCTGGGACCCGCTTACAAGAATGTCATTTCTCTCGGCCACGTGCTTGATGAGAAGGGGGAGAAGATGTCTAAGTCCAAGGGGAACATAGTTAGCCCTTGGAGCATGTTGGCAAAGTACGGAGCGGACGCCCTCCGCTGGTACTTTTTCACCGTCAACGCGCCCGGCGACTCCAAGTTATTCGCAGAGAATGATATCCAGCAGGCACAAAGACGCCTCCTGCTCATTTTGTACAATTCCCTCGTGTTCTTTGAGACGTACCGCGCGAGGAAGGCGAGGCCCTCGCGCCATGTGCTGGATCGCTGGATTCTTTCCCGCCTCCACAGGGTCGTGAAGGAAGCGACCTCGCTCATGGACGAGTACCGCATTACGGAGGCCAGCCGTCTGCTGGAGGAGTTCGCGGTGAATGACCTTTCCCTTTGGTATATTCGGAGGTCGCGGAGGAGATTTCAGAACCCAGAGAGCGGTAAGGAACATGAGGAAGCTACTCATACCCTGCGTCTTGTGCTCGGAGAGGCGGCAAAACTCTTCGCCCCCTTTCTTCCTTTTCTTGCAGAAGAGCTTTGGGAAAAGACCGGGGGCAAGGGAAGCGTGCACTTTGAGGATTGGCCCAAAGGCGCAAAGCCCCAAGAAAAGCTGGAGAACCAAATGAAAGATATCCGGCGTCTCGCAAGCAGAGCTCTGGCAGTTCGTGCCGAAAAAGGCCTGAAGGTGCGCCAGCCCCTCGCCTCCCTGAAGATACGGGCGAAGAAAGGAAGCTTTTCTTCGGAGTTCCTTTCCCTGCTCGCCCAAGAAACAAACGTAAAGGAAGTTCAAGAAGTTGCCTCGCTCAAGAGCGAGGTGGAGCTCGATACCCGACTTACCCCTGCTCTCAAAGAAGAGGGTATGATACGAGAATTATTGCGTTCCATTCAGGATATGAGAAAGGAGGCAGGGTACAAGCCAGCCAACCGCATTCTGCTAAGCTACGCGGGGACTCCAGATATTCAGGGGCTGTTCTCCAGGCAAGAAAAGGCCATCAAGAAAGCTGGAGGGATAGTGGAACTTCGGGAAGGAGGCCGGTCCAAGCGCGCCTTTGACGTGGAGAGAACCGTGGCGCTTGATGGCGGGAAGCTTTGGCTGGGCATGCGCAAGATTTGAGGCCGCAGATACGCGCATGACAAAGAGGCGCAGGAAAGGTAGAATACATAGGCAGAACAGAATATGCAGGTACACATTATCAAGGAGCCGATTACGAGGGAGGAATTGAAGCGTATTGCGCAGGAGCGGTACGGCGACTTGGTGAAAGCTGCCGTAGACGTAGAGAAGGAAATTATGGCGGTAGGAGGAGAGCTCCATATTGACGAGGAAAACGCGCTTATCGAGGAAGAGGATTCGAAAGGAGGACACGTTTGGGGAATCAATCTGTATCCCGGCGAATCCGGGGAACGGTTTATCGAATTTGATTCCGTGATTAATCTGAAGCCGGGGCTTGGGAATCGCTCAAGAGACGTGGATAACCTGGAAATACGCAGAAAGCTCATTACGATTGTGCAGAAGCTTATACAAGAATAGTGTATGGATTCTTGCAAGGAACTTGCGCAAGGGAGATGGCATACGTTTTCTCTTGCAGAGCAGTTGGCGAACATCGGGAGCGAGGTAGGGAGGGCAAGGAAATGGCAGATTCGAGACGCGGAACACTTCTGGAACGCGGTAGAACGAACGCTTGAACTCTTCAATTTGACGCTTGCAGATAAGCGGTGGGCCGGGAGGAAGAAAGAGATTGCGCGCCTCAAGGCGGTATTCTGTGACGCCGTCCTTGGAGGGGAAGAGTACAAGAGCTCCTTGGGAGAGCTCGAAGCGTATTTTTTCCCGTTTATGCTCGTCTCGCGAAAATAAAAAGTATGGCAGCCCATTACCGCACGGAAGGGTTCGTGCTCTCTCGGAGGGATTCCGGAGAGGCGAACTGCACGTGCGCGGTTTTTACGAAGGATTTTGGCAAGCTTTATTTGTATGCCATAGGAGAGCGCAAGGCCTTGTCCAAGCTCCGACAGGGGCTTGCGACGCTTTCTCTTTCGGAAGTTCAGTTTGTGCAGGGCAAGACGAGAACCACTCTTGTTGATGCGGTGCCTCGGGAGCTCCACCAGGTCATTAGAAGTAATCTCCTGCGTACGAGAGAGGCCTTCCGGGTAGCGCATGCAGTAGACATGCTCTTAAAGGGGCAGGAGCGCGACGAGCAGATATGGAAACTGCTTTCTGCGGTATTTTGTTCCCTTAACGATGCTTCCATTCCCGCTTCCCGCGCGCCGCTCGTCTATCTTCAATTTTTCTGGCAGTTCGTTTCCCTGCTGGGCTACCGTCCCCCTGTTCTTGCGCAAGATAGGGAAACGGCAGATTCGTATCTTGCCCGTCTTGCGGGTCTCCGATTATGACAAAGATTTTCCTACTTTCCCTTATTGTTCTCGTTTCCCTTGGGGGTCTCGGGTTTTGGGTATGGCAGCGGCAGGTGTTTTCCAAGGATGTACTCCGTTTGGAGATATTGGTTCTTGAGGAAGTGCAGGGAGGCGAGGAGATGGAGTACACGGTGCGCTGGAAGAACAACGGAGACACGCGGCTCGAGGAAGCGGAACTCGTGTTTGAGTACCCAGAAGGAGCGCTTCCTGGAGCAGGGAATGCGAAGAGGGAGGTGCGGGATCTGGGGACCCTGTATCCTGGCCAGGAGCAGAGCGTTTCTTTCCCTGCCCGGCTGTTCGGGAAGGAAGGAGACATACAAAAGGCAAGGGCGTCTGTTGCTTTCCGGCCCAAGGAGCTGACCGCGACCTATCTTGCAGAAACCACGGTCTCCACGCGCATCTCCTCCTCTTCTTTGAGCTTCGAGCTTAGCATTCCCTCCAGGATTGAACAGAATCAGAAGTTCTCCTTTTCGGTAAACTATTTTTCCCGCTCTTCTTATCCCCTTTCCAATTTGAGGGTGTACATGGAGTACCCCGAGGGTTTCACCTTTGGAGAGGCCACTCCCCGGCCCCTCGGGGATGAGGAATGGAGAGTGGGCGTGCTTAATCAGGGAGACGGGGGAAGAATTACGGCAACGGGAACCCTGCAGGGGAATGTTCGGGATATTAAGATATTCAGGGCGAGAATTGGGACCTGGGAAGAAGGAGAATTCACTCTGCTTGCGGAAGCGCTCAAGGGGGTGGAACTTGGAGAGCCGAACATCCTCTTGGCGCAAACCGTGAACGGACAGAAAGAGTACGTCGCCTCGCCCGGAGAGCGGCTCCGCTATGAAATATCTTTCCAGAACGCGGGGGAGCGGAACCTGGAGAATCTCTTTCTCGTGGTGGACCTGGAAGGGAGGCCCCTTGATATGGAGGACGTGCAGGCCCCTGGAGCTACCTTTAACCCCGGCGACTCTTCCCTTACCTGGGAGGCGCAGAGCATCCCTCGGCTCCGGTTTCTCGGGAAGGGCGAGCAGGGAAAGGTGGAGTTCTGGGTGGAGGTGAAAGAGGATTGGGAGACCTTTAGCCCGCAGGACAAGGACTTTCAGTTATCTACCCGCGTATTGCTCTCGGAGGTGGAGCGTGAGTTTTTCATCAAGGTGAAAGGCAAATTTGATATTGGGCAAGAGGGGTTCTTTAAAGAAGGGCCCTTCTCCAACACGGGGCCCCTTCCCCCAGAGGTGGATAAGCTCACCACCTCCACCATTCATTGGGAGGCAACAAACCTGTATTCCGCCTCGAGAGACGTGCGGGTGGCGGCTCACCTTCCTTTTGGTGTGGAGATGACGGGCAAGGTGTCTCCCCAGGATGTTTCCCTCACCTTTGATTCCGCCTCCCGGGAGGTGGTGTGGGACATAGGGGACATGGAGGCGGGCGAGGCGCGCACGGCGGATTTCCAAGTGAAGTTCACTCCATCCGCCTCCCATAAGGGAGAGACCCCCGAGATTGTCCAGGAGGTGCGCATTACGGGAACGGATACCTTTGTGGAGCAAGAGCGCATGGCTACTAGTGAAGCGCTTGATACCGCGTTTTTGGGCGA
>JAHIUP010000006.1 GCA_018816925.1 Patescibacteria group bacterium | reverse complement strand
TAAAGCTTTCCCGAAACCTCGCTGACAAGAATATACACATAATGCATTTCTGCATTCTACCACAAGCACCGAAAGGTGCTCGATTCTTCCTCCATAAAAGCGGTTTACGACCCGAAGGCCTTCATCCCGCACGCGGCGTCGCTGGATCAGGGTTTCCCCCATTGTCCAAGATTCTCGACTGCTGCCACCCGTAGGTGTCTGGCCCGTGTCTCAGTGCCAGTGTTGGCGGACAAGCTCTCACTCCGCCTACCCGTCATTGCCTTGGTGAGCCATTACCTCACCAACAAGCTGATAAGCCGCGGGCTCCTCCACTACCGGATTACTCCTTTCATCCGTAGAACAATGTCCCTAGGACATAGTCCTGCGGATATATCGGGAATTAGCCAACCTTTCGGCTGGGTGTGCCCGTGTAATGGGTAGATTGCCCACGTGTTACTAACCCGTTCGCCACTACCGCCAGCGCTCCGCGCTGGAAGCACGAAATCCTAAATACGAAGCACGAAACAAATCCTAAATTCAAAATTCTAATGTCCAAGCCCTGTTTTGAGTTTTGAACATTTGAGTTTTGGTCATTGTTTCGAATTTCGAGATTCGAATTTCGAATTTCCAGTGCGAAGCACTGGTGGACGTTCGACTTGCATGCCTTATCCACGCCGCCAGCGTTCATCCTGAGCCAGGATCAAACTCTCAAGAAAGAAAAAGGATCGGAACAACTCTCAGGAATCAACACTGTTCAATTGACAACGTACCTTCCGTTTCGGTCTCTTGACAGTCAAAACAACTCCCGAAGGCATTCTCGCCGGAATGCCTTCGGGAATCGTCATTCCCTGCCAATCTTCAAGATAATCTTTGTTCCTTTCTCTATCCTAGATGCTCCTGAACATGTTGTCAAGAAAGAGCCGCCCCGCGGATTCGCCCCGTCATTCGACGGGGCGCCCCGTGTTTTCATCACGGGGCGAACTCTCAACCATCTGCGTACCCCACATGCAATAGAATGCCCCGTCTAGAGCCGATGGGCAGAATCGAACTGCCGTACATGGTTTACAAAACCATTGCTTTGCCACTAAGCTACATCGGCCTATGCCTTCCCTCCCCGCTTTCCCTTGAGCTTCTCCCAATATCGGTCAGAGAACGAGGCAGATTCCTTCCGCCGCTGGGAACGCTTCCGCTGCTGCTCCAGCCACTGGGAGGTCTTATGTTCTGCCCTTAAAGAAACAATACGCAAAAAAGACAGGAGTTTCTGGAGTGAAAGGTCGGGAGAACGCAGATAGTGAACCGCCTTGCTGTTGGAAACCAGCTCCCCTGTCCTCACTCGCATCTCCTGCAAGCTCTTCCCGTTCTCTTCGGGAAGGGCGCAAAGCTCAGGAAGGCGTTTGCCTACCAGGTACCCTAGGGCTGCTGCGCTTGCAAGGAACAAAAGAAATAAAACGAGAATTGTCATCGCTAGGGAATGGTAAAACGAGAAAATCTATGCACCACGATATTTTCCCCCATCTTCGCAATCGCCTCCTGCACGAGGTCTTTCATGGTTTTGGAAGAATCCCGCACAAAGGGCTGCTCAAGCAGGTCCCCAACGGTTTCCGGCTCCATGGAAGCAATCTGGAGGGCAATTTCATGAACAATGCTCTGAAAATCCGCGGACCTCGCAACAAAGTCCGTCTCACATCTCACGTCCACAAGCACCCCCGTCTTGCCAGTCGTGTGCACGTAGGCATGCACAAGGCCCTCTCCTACTTCCCGTGAGGACTTCTTACTCGCAATCTCCTTGCCTCGTTCACGGAGAATCTCCTTTGCGCGCTCTAAATTCCCTCCCGCCTCCTCGAGGGCTTTCTTGCATTCCGCAAAGGAAATGTCCGTCTCCTCGCGAAGCTGTTTCAGCTGGGCTATATCTACCATACTTATAATTTGTAGTTTGTAGAATGCGAAGGAATACTGCTCTCCGGGAAGCTCTCGGAGGCCATCTGGCATGGTCTTTGACGAACGTCGGAGCAAACGGCCGAGAGTACAACCTCCGAGCGGCGGCTGGGCCGCGAGAGGGGTGATTCCTGGAAGTAGTATTCCGAGCGATGGGTGCCAAGCGTCATAGCTACTCTTTGCCAGAACCCCCTAGGGCTTCCCTCACCTTATCAAGCACATATCTTACCGAACTAATAGCGTCATCATTGGCGGGAACGGGGTAATCCGCCCACGTGGGGTCGCAGTTCGTGTCGCACACGGCAACAATGGGAATCCCCTTCTTGCGGGCCTCTTTTGCCGCCAGCACGTTCACATCCAGGTCCAAAATAACCACCACATCGGGAAGCTGGGTCATTTCCTTAATTCCCCCGAACTTCTTCTCCATGGTCTGGAGCTGCTCCTCAAATTCCATCTGTTCTTTCTTCGTGTACTTCTCAAACTCCCCTTCCCTCTTCTGACGCTCCAGCTCCTTGAAGGCCTCCAGGCGCTTGGAAATGGTGTCGAAGTTCGTAATGGTGCCCCCAATCCAGCGTTCCGCTACGTAGAACTGCCCTGTCTCTTCCGCTACCTCGCGTATCATCTGACGCACCTGCATTTTCGTTCCCACCAGCAAAATAACCTTACCCTCCTCCTTGCATTTACGGAGAAAACCCAAGGCCTCATCCAGCTTCTCCTTGGTCTTCTCCAAGTCAATAACGTGCACCGTGTTGCGCACGCCCGAAATGAATGGCTTCATCTTTGGATGGGTCTTGGAGGTCGTGTGCCCAAAATGCACTCCCGCTTCCATCATTTCCTCAATCTCGGGAGCCAAGGGCTTTTCCCCTTTCACCGGCTCCTTTATTTCTTCTTTTATTGCTCCTTCTTCCTGTTCTGCCATACGCATTCCTTTGTACCACAGATGAGTAAAGGTATCAAGGAGAGATGAAAAGTACTGAATATCAAGATGTGCTTCCCGTCCATAAACTCACGATCGTATGTTTATAGACATACTATTGATAAAGAAGCCCTGCTTATGATATAGTCAAACCTATGAAGAAAGATATCCATCCAGCGTATTACCCTAAGGCCAAAGTGAAGTGCGTGTGCGGCAATGACTTCACCGTCGGCTCCACAAAGGAACACCTCCAGGTGGAGATGTGTTTCTCTTGTCATCCCTTCTACACTGGCAGAGACAAGGTGGCGGAAAACGTAGGTCAGGTACAGAAGTTCCGCAAGCGGCTCGCCGCAAAAACCCCCAAGAAGTAGCAGATGGCTCTCGACCTCGCAAAGCTCAAGGAAGAGTACGATACTCTCACGGAAGAACTCGCCAACCCTGAGCTTATTTCGGACTGGGAAAGATTCCAGCAGCTTTCCAAGCGCAGGAAGGAACTCGAGAAGGTTGTGGAGAAGGCCCAAGAAATTGAGGACGTGAAGGCAAAAATTGAAGAGAACAGTCAGCTGGCAGCGGCAGATGAGGGCCCCGAACTCTCCTCGCTCGCAGAGCAGGAACTCACCACCCTAAGAGAACAAGAAGGAACACTCTCCAAAGAACTAAAAGAGCTTCTCACGGGAGGACATGGGAAACCGGCAGCCGCCGTCCTTATAGAAATACGGCCAGGAACAGGGGGGGTGGAGGCGGCGCTCTTTGCGGCTAACCTCTGGAACATGTACAGGAAATACGGAGAGAAACAAGGATGGAAACAAACGACCCTCCATCTCGCGGAAACCGAACTCGGAGGAATAAAAGAAGTGGTATTTGAAATGGAAGGAAAGGATGTTGCCCGGAAGCTCCAATACGAAGGGGGGGTACACCGGGTACAGAGAACCCCGGAAACGGAAAAACAAGGCAGAATCCATACCTCCACCGCTTCCGTTGCCGTGCTTCCCAAACCAACAAAAGAGGAAACGCGCCTTGCCCCCAGCGACCTTAAGATAGAATTCACCACCTCCTCTGGCCCCGGGGGCCAGAATGTGAACAAGCGGCAAACCGCGGTGCGCCTCACCCATCTCCCCACGGGCATCACGGTGACGGCGGAAACCTCAAGAACCCAACAGGCAAACAAGGAGGCGGCCCTTTCCCTTCTCCAGGCCAAGATTGCTCAACTGCAAAGGAAAGAGCAGACAGACGCGATTGCAGGACAAAGGAAGGCACAGATAGGGGGAGCGGAACGCGCAGAGAAAATACGTACCTACAACTTTCCCCAAGACCGCGTGACGGACCATCGTATTAAGAAGTCCTGGGGCGGCATTGAGAAGATTGTCTCGGAAGGCCAGCTCGACCCCGTGACAGAAGCGCTCCAGCAGGAGCTAAGATAAGCTTGTAGCTACAAATATAGCGCTCGGCAACCGCATTCTTCACAACCGGTTCTCAAAATCCCAGCGTGATTTTGGAACCTGCGCTCTCGGCGATTGGCGCTTCGCGACCATGCCCAATCGCCTCCGAGAGCTTGTTCTGAACGCATTGCCTCGCTCCATACAAGCTACCAGCCACAAACGCCTGGATATTTAGTTCCCCTCCAAGGCCTTAATATCCTGTTCGTAGCGGGCGGCTATCGCCATGACCGAATCCCCGTAGAATCGGTAGCGCGGATTCGTGGAGCCGGAGAAATAACGCATGGCAGCTTGCCATTCCGCAATATATGTCTGGGGGGTAGCCCCGTTGTCTGCAAGCAGAAGACCGGAAGCGAGAAACGCGTCTTTAATATTCCATGGATCTCCAGGCCTCCCCAGAATGGACTGAAGGCGCGCTTCGTACAAAGCCCAGGTCGTAGGGATAAACTGCGCCGGTCCCATAGCGCCGCCATATCCGCCCACAGAAGGAATGGGGCAGGATACCGGTGTGTTGAATGGGTCCCTTCCCAAGGCCTGCGTAATTCTCAAAAAGTCCTGCACATCTCCCTTGCGACCCGAAAGCCCCATGGGCTTCATAACCTTAGATACCGCAACTCCCGTGTTAATATACGCGCCCGCAGCCGTTTTTGGGTCTTTCAAGAAGCACTGACCCACGTTCTTGCCAATGTTTGACTCCTGGGTGAGTACCGCCAGAAGAAGAGCCGGCCGCACACCCGTCTGCCCCGATACGGCCTTGGCAATCTCGAGCGCCTCCCCAAAGGTGGGGGCCTCGGGCACCCCAATAAGTTCAAAAATGCGAGAGCGTATCCCCTGGGCCTTTTTGAGGCGGTCCGAAAGTATTTGCTGGTATCTTCCTTCCTCCCCTTTCGTTGTGGTCAGCAGGTCTTCTTTTTCTCGCTGGGTCGTCTGCACTTCCGAGCGCTGGAGAATCTGGATGCGAGCAAAGTTCTCTTGTTCCGTCTTCTCGTCTTGCAGCTTCACCTTCTGGCTCTGAAGGTATTCCTCGAGCTCCACGAGGTTCTCTAAGAGCTCACGGTTTCTAATATTAAGCGCTTCCAGACCCGCAAGGTTGTCAAAGAACTCCGAGAGGTCAGAGCCCGAAAAGAAAATCTCCACGGGCGCTTTCTGGTCTTCTTCGTAGAGAAGCTGGAGGAGTTCTCCAAGCTGCTCTTTCGTACGCCCCACATTTTGCTCCGTCTGGTCAATGGAAAGCGTGGTGTCCGTAATCTGTCCCTTGAGGTCTACTACGAGCGCGTTGCTCCGGTAAATCTGCAGATTGAGCTTCTTGATGCTATCCTCAATAATCGCAATCTGATTCTGGAGCGTCTGCTTCTTGGCCCTGGTTGACGCTATATTATCTTCGTACCCTGCAATTTCCTTTTCCAGTTCCTCAAGTTCCCGTTCCAAAAGCGCCCGCTCTTCTGCGGGGCTAAGGGCAAACACGGAAAAAACGGGCACCACAAGTACCCCACAAAGTACCAACAGCAAGGCACAGCGCTTGAAAAGAAGCATACAACTAATCTTCTACTCTTCGGGGGGAACTTGCTCTTCTTTCTTCTCCCCTTCCACTTCGGGCATCTGCTCTTCTCCTACGGGCTGGGCGAGTTCTTCTTCCACGTTCCCCGGGGGCACCACGTGAACCACGGTCTCCTCG
>JAHIUP010000038.1 GCA_018816925.1 Patescibacteria group bacterium | reverse complement strand
GGGGGGGGGGGGGGGGGGGGGGGGGAGCGTTCCTGGCCCTGTTTCCGTTTGGCATATAAGGCATTCTAACACGAAGGGACCATTCGAGCGAGCAACCTCCTTGGAGGCATTGTTTGCCGCTTGGCACGAGTTTGCAAGAGGAAAACGGAAACGAGAAGATGTGATGGCTTGGGAACGGCATTTGGAGGACAATATTTTCCAATTGCATGCGGAGCTAAGAGATGGAGAGTATGCACATGACCCCTATGCTCCTTTTAGGGTATATGACCCAAAGGAACGGCAGATTCACAAAGCAACGGTAAAAGACCGAGTAGTTCATCAGGCCATATATACTGCCATTGAGCCGCTGTTCGAAAAACGCTTTATCTACGACAGCTACTCTTGCAGGAAAAACAAAGGTACGCACGCCGCATCTCGGCGTCTTCAGAAGTTCTGCCGCCGTGCGAGTAAAAACAATACGAGAACAGTTTACGCGCTTCAACTAGATATACGGAGGTTCTTTGACAGCGTTGACCACAAGATATTGTTGGAATTACTGGAGAGCCAGGTTGCCAACGGCCAGATGATGGATTTATTGGAGCAGATAGTCGGCAGCTTTGCTATGGCTCCTGGAAAGGGTTTGCCGCTCGGTAACCTCACGAGCCAGCTATTTGCGAACGTGTACCTCCATGGACTCGATTATTTTGTGAAGCATGGACTGAAGGAGCAATGGTATTTGAGATACTGCGACGATTTTATAATTCTTACCGCGTCTCATGCCAAAGCCATAGAGCATATACGCATACTTCAGAAGTTCCTCAATAGCCGCCTCAAGCTCTCTATTCATCCAGAGAAAATACGGGTAAAAACGTGGAACCAGGGTATCGATTTCGTGGGGTATGTACACATGCCGCATTGCGCGGTGGTGCGTACGAAAACCGCAAGAAGAATGTTCAAACTGGCAAACGACACAAACCTCAGCTCGTATCTCGGTCTTTGCGGCCACGCCAACGCATACGAACTTGAAAGAACTCTACTGAATAAAATAGGGTAAGAAAACAAACGTGAAAAGTATAGTCCCAAAACAGGAGTGGCGTGAGGAGGAGTTTGTGATATACTACCTGAATGAGTTCTGCTCTCCGTTTGTTTGTAGATGTAGGGGATTCCTCTACGAAGTTTGCCCTCCAGAAAGAGGGAAACGTGCTTGCGCTAGGAGCCAAGAAAGTAAAGGAGGGGCTAGAGTGGGACACGGGTCTGCAGGAGATTCTAAAGGAGGTCAAGGAAAGCCACGGCGTTCCTTCTTTCGTTATTGTGAGTTTCCTCTCGAGCATGTTCCGAGCGGAGCTTTTGTCGTATACGTTCGCGCGCTCCAAGCCCGAGCTCCAAATAACGCAAAAGGAGGTGAGCACGAAAGAGCGCACGGTTCGGGGCAAGGCGACAGAAGAGATTATGGAGCGTTCCTCTAGCGCACTCGGTATCGTTCCCGAAGAGTTTATGGGGGGAGCCCTTTCCGTGCTCAAGCGTTCCCTTGACGGCTATCCAGTGCGCCAGTTCCAGGGGCTGAAGGGAAGAGAGATGGAGTTTAAGGTGCTTGCCACCGTGCTCCCCAAGGCCATGCTCAACCGTCTCTCCAGGATACTGGGAGAGGGAGGCGTGAAGAGATTTCATCTCGTGCACAGCGCGGAAGGTAGCAATGGGTTCTTTCAGAAGCGCAAGGAGAGCGCAATCTCTGTAGAGGTGGGGAATCATATGAGCCGCATTGGGGTGTGGAAGGAGGGGGAGTTTCTTTTATTTGAGCAGATTGAGTGGGGAGGGGATATACTTACGCATCTGCTTGCGGAGAGCTTGGGTATGCACGAGAACTCCGCGGAAGAGCTCAAGGCGCGGTATACGGCAGGGGATTTCACTCCCGGTATGCGAGAGAAGGTGCGCGGGCTCGTGTTGCCGGAGATTCTACAATGGAGTACACTGGTGAGAGAACGCCTTCAGGCAAAGTCGCTTGTGTTGCCTCCGCGCGTCCTTCTTATGGGAGGCGCAAGCGTGCTCCCGGAAATAGGGGAGGCGCTGGTTGCGGATTTTGAGGAGCTTCCCTTTCCTGGAGACCCGGAGATTTCCTTCCTCACGCCCAAGGACTTGGGGAAGACCGGGTTTCCCCAGGAGAAGGACCCAGCATATACTTCATTATTTCTTCTTGCCCATGGAACAGAACAATAGACGACTCACAGATATCTCCCCGCATGGAGAACAATCCCAGTACGAGGCCCAGGAAAAGGGGCAGTATGTGGTGAGGTCTTCGGAAGCGAAGAAAGGGAACGGTCTGAAGAAGACAGGTTTTATCCTGTTTGCCGTCCTTTGTATTGGAGCCCTGGGGGCAGGGGCAGCCCATGCCTTTTTCTCCAAGGCCGAGATAACACTCTTGCCTGAAGCCAGGGAGATTTCTGTGGATCTTCCCCTTACCGTAAGCGTAGAGGTTTTTGAGGTGGAAGAGCACAGCAAGGCAATTCCAGGCAGGGCATACGTGGAGACGACGGAGGCGACTCGTCTCTTCCAGGGCACGGGTACCGCTGTGCAGGAAGAGAAGGCAGAGGGCGTTATCCGGGTTTACAACACGTATACCGCCACCGCGCTTCCGCTCGTTGCCCAGACGAGATTTATGTCCGAAGAGGGCATGTTGTTCCGCGCTCCAAACCGCATTGTAGTTCCTGGGTTTCGGCGTGAGGGAGGGGAAGTGGTGCCGGGAATCGTTGATGTACCAGTGGTTGCGGCGGAAGCCGGAGAGGGATACAATATTGAGCCGTCAAACTTTTCCTTACCCGGGCTTGCGGGGTCTGCGCTCTACACGCTCATCTACGGGGAATCCCTCAAGTCAATGACCGGAGGGACAAGAGAAGAGATAAGGGTGGTCACGGCAGAAGACATTGAGCGGGCGCGCGAGGAGCTCTTAGGAGATCTTCGGGTGCTTGCCGCCAAACGCATGGAGCGCCAGCTCCCGGAGGGATACATAGTGGATCCCGTTTCCTTTGCCCTTGAGGTAGAGAAGGCCTCCACGGCCGTGGAACCGGGAGCGGAGCTTAAGGAATTCACGTACACGGCGCGCGCCGCCATTACGGGAATCGCCTTTCGCATGGAAGACGTCAGGAGCGTGGTGGCAGAGTTTCTTCGCACGGAACTCAACGGAGGCGAGCGTATTGGGGGAGAGGTCAGGGTTTCCTACGAGCCGGGCATCGGGGACCCTGAAACCCAAACCCTTGTACTGCGGGCGCACGGAGAAACGAAGGGATATGCGGAGATGGACGAGGAGGCCCTACGGCTGCGCATCCTAGGAAAAGAGGTCTTGGAGGCAGAGCGTATCCTTGCCAGGGACCCCAGTGTATTCCAGGCAAGCGTGTCCCTGTGGCCCTTCTGGAAGCAGCGTATTCCCCGGACTCCCGAGCGTATTAAGTTCATGGCGGGAGACCCGGGTTGACGGAAGGTAGGAACTTTGCTACCGTGAGGAGGCGTATCTGTAGATGGCAGAAAATCAAGCACAAGAGAATCGGGTAAGCGGCGAGGTGGTGGAAACCCTGCCGAGTTTGCGCTTTCGGGTACGGCTCGACGATGGACGGGAAATACTTGCGTATCTCGCGGGCCGCCTCATCATCCACCGCATCCGCATTCTTCCCGGAGACCGCGTGACCTTGGAGACGACCCCGTACGATGAAAATAAGGGGAGAATTGTGTATCGAGAGAAAAAGGAAAAATTATGAAGGTGCGTTCTTCCACGAAAAAGTTCTGCAAGGATTGTAGGGTGGTCCGCCGGAAGGGGAGGGTGTATATTGTGTGTAAGGTGAACCCTAAACATAAACAGCGTCAAGGATAACTATGGCATGGATAGCAGGGGTAAATATCCCCGATAACAAGAAAATACGCATTGCTCTTACTTCAGTGTATGGCATTGGGCATGTTGCAAGTTCTCGCATTCTCCAGGAGGCGAAGATAGACCCCGAAATTAAGGCGAAGGAGCTGAAGCCAGAAGAGTTGAATCGCATCAAGTCCATAATTGAGAAGGACTTTAAGGTGGAGGGAGACCTGCGCCGTGAAATCATACTGAATATACGCCGCCTTAAGGATATTGGTTCCTGGAGAGGTATGCGTCACAGCAAGCGTCTTCCGGTGAGAGGACAGCGGAGCCGCACGAATTCCCGCACGGTGCGGGGGAACGTGCGCAAGACCGTGGGCTCGGGCCATAAGGCGGCCGCAAGCCCCACTTAATAGACACTATGGGAAAGAAACGAGTCATAAAAAAGGGAGCAGAAGAGCTGGAGACGGAACGGAAAACGGTCGAGCAAAAGGCGACTCCCCAGGTAGAAACGGTATCCTCTGCCAAGAAGGGAAAGGAGGGCCGTCTGTACATATCCGTTTCTTACAACAACACACTTCTTACGCTTACCGATGAGCTGGGAAATGCGTTGGTGCAGGCCTCCGCGGGAAGCGTGGGCTTCAAGGGGACGAGAAAGTCCACCCCGTTTGCCGCTTCCCGGGTGGTAGAGACCTTGGTGCAGGCAGCGCTTTCCAAGGGCGTGAACAAGATACGGGTATTCGTAAAGGGAGTGGGTCCTGGCAGGGATTCAGCGCTTCGTACATTGGCTACCAAGCCCCTTGAGATGCTTTCCGTTACAGATATTACTCCCATTCCTCACAACGGTCCTACGAGAAAGGGGCCGAGAAGGGTATAGAATAGTATATGCAGAAAGGCGTTGTTCGAAAAAGAAGGCCAGGCGCGCTTACGGAGTATGGGCGGCAGCTCAAAGAGAAGCAGGAGTTAAGAGGGCAGTACAACCTGCGGGAGCGTCAGTTCAAACGCTACGTGAAGGGCGCCCTTGAGGGCTCTCGCGGAGGGGATGCCTCCGAGCGTTTTCTCCAGTTGCTCGAGCGGCGCCTGGATAATGTGATTTTCCGGGCAGGCATTGCCAAGACAAGAACCCAGGCCCGGCAGATGGCTTCTCATGGACATTTTCTTGTGAATGGAAGAAGAACAACGATTCCTTCCGTCTCACTCAAGAAGGGAGACATCGTGCAGCTGCATCCTTCTTCAACGGAGAGTCCATTGTTTAAAGAGGCGAAGCTCTCTCTTCAGAAGTACGAGCCCCCTTCCTGGCTGATGCTAAACAAGGAGACCTTAGAGATTCAGGTGCAGGGACAGCCCTCCCTTGCAGAAATAGCCCCATCGGTTGAGATTCCGCTCGTGTTTGAGTATTATTCAAGATAATTATGCTACTCCTTTCTAAACAACCTAAGGTTCTGGAAAAGAAAGATAACAGGGGAGTGTTTGAGGTAGAAGCCCTCTCGCCCGGTTATGGCACTACCGTAGGCAATGGGCTGAGGCGCGTCCTCCTTTCATCGCTGGAGGGAGCCGCAGTCACAAGGGTGAAGATAGAAGACGTGAAGCATGAGTTTAGCACCATTCCAGGGGTATACGAAGACGTTATAGGCATTTTGCTGAATCTTAAACAGATGCGTTTTCGTGTATATTCAGAGGAACCTCAGACCGGTACCCTGAAGGTTAAGGGTGAGAAGAAGGTAACGGGAGCGGACTTTAAGTTTTCTTCGGGGATGGAACTCGTGAACCCCGATGTTCACATTGCCGAGCTTGTGGACAAGAAGGCGGAGCTCGCAATGGAGGTAGTCGTGGAGAAAGGTACGGGGTATGAATTTGCGGAAGCCCGCAAGAAGAGCAAAGAAGAGATAGGGGGCATCGCGCTTGATGCCGCCTTCAGCCCGGTGCGTAGAGTGAGCTACCGGGTGGAGAATATGCGAGTAGGAGAGCGCACGGATTTTGACCGCCTCACCGTAGAGGTTGAGACGGACGGGAGCATTAGCCCGGAGACCGCTTTTCATCAGGCAGCGGACATCCTCGTGAAGCAGTTCACTATACTAAAGGATGGCGTACAGCCAGCCGAGCCCGCCAAGGCCTCCGCACCAAAGAAAAAGGCAGTTCCCGCAAAGAAGAAGGCAGCTCCCAAGGCCAAGACAAAGAAGAAGACAGCAAAGGCATGAAGAAACGTAAGGCAGGCAGAGTATTTTCCCGCAAGACGGGTCCCCGAAAGGCGCTCCTGAAGTCCGTGGCGCGCTCGCTCTTAGAGCACGGACGCATTACAACCACGGAGGCGCGGGCAAAGGAGGTCTCTCGGTTTCTGGCGCCCTACATTACAAAGGCAAAGAAGGGGGATTTGGCGGCGCGCAGGTATCTGCTCCAGAGCTTTGATCTAAAGTCGGTGCGTAAGCTCATGGATGAGATTGCCCCTAGGTATGCCGAGCGTCCCGGAGGGTATACGAGAATTATAAAACTGGAACCGCGTAAGGCGGATGGCGCCCGCATGGCGCTTATAGAACTTGTCTAGCGTATGGAACGAGACACCCACGCCATTGATGCAACGGGAAAGAGTTTGGGCCGGCTCGCGGTAGAAATAGCCGTGTTGCTTCGGGGTAAGCACAAACCGGATTTTGCCGCCCACAAAGACGGAGGAGACGCGGTGAAAATACAGAACGTACAGCACATGCGCGTCACTGGCAAGAAGATGGCGCAGAAGAAATATTATCGGCACTCGGGCTTCCTGGGTGGTTTAAAGGAGATGCCCCTAGAGAAACTCTGGGAGCGGGATCCCGGTGAGGTTCTCCGGCGCGCGGTTCAAGGGATGCTTCCTGCCACCAGGCTCCGCAAAGAGCAAATGAAACGCTTGAAGATTGAGCAATAGCTATGGCAGAGACGGCGCAAAAAAAGACAAAAGAAATAAAAGCCCCAGAACGATTCTGGGAAGGCATTGGACGAAGGAAGACCTCGAGCGCGCGCGCGCGGATTAGCAAGGGGAAAGGGAACGGCTTTGTGGTGAATGGCAAGGAACTCGGGCAATACTTCTTGGATACCGAAGACCAACGCATTGTCCAGCAGGCCCTCCAAGCGGTTTCCGCGAGCTTTGACGTTTCGATTTTTGTTAGGGGCGGGGGAATACACTCTCAAGCGGAAGCCGTCCGCCACGGACTTGCCCGCGCCCTGTCCAAGTTTGATGAGACGCTTCGTCCTCAACTAAGCGCCTTGGGATTTCTTAAGCGCGACCCCCGTATGCGGGAGCGCCAGAAGTTTGGTCTTAAGAGAGCCCGCAGAGCAAGACAGTGGAGAAAGCGCTAGCTTTAGACACTGTCTTCACATTTTTTTTATATCCCCAGCTTCTCTGAGGCGGAAAGTGTTCCATCGCTCAAAACAATGAGCGATTTTTCTTTTGTATTCCAAAAGAGTTCGGGTTTCTTGAACGTTCCTGCTCCATATATGTTGAGGCCGTCACGGTCATCGGTCTCGGAAAAGAAAACTTCCTCCCCAGCCCCAAAGGCGAACATGAAGGGCGTAATCCAAACAGGGGCGGAGATTCTTTGGCTAAGTCGGGTGAGGAATACCTTATCTTTTACCTTATGACTGGGCTGTTCTTCCTGGTCCTTGAGATAGAGAATCCAGAGTTCTGCGTTGCCAGCGAGCGCAAGTTTCGTTCCGTCTGGGCTTGGCACGATGCTTTGCACGGAATCCGCAATCCTCTGAAACTCTCCGTTTTCAAGCAGGAAGAGCGAGGTTCCTTCCTTGAGAAGAAGCCGGTCTCCGTAGGACAGAATCTCATAGGGCGCCTCTCTGCGAGCAGGGAAGGGAACTGAAAGAAGGAGTTCCCAAGAGGAAGGAGCAGACAGAGACGCCTTGATAACTTGGCCCGTGGACTCAAGAAAGAAAAGCTCGTTCCCGAAAAGCTGGAAGGTAAGTACGTCATTGCCCCAGGAAGAGAGGATTCTTTGCTCCTTGTAATCCACTTCCTGGAGGATGCGTGAGGTGCCCACGGTCCTCGAGATAACTGCCCTCGTGGAGGAAGGGGCAAGGAGCACCTTTTCTTCCGTCCCCTTTAGGAATGCAAGGTTGCATGGGAGTTCTCCGCAAGGGCCGCTTTCCCCTGAAACGAATACCACCTGGCGATTAAGCTGTTCTCGTTGCGCAATCTCTAACAGTACGCGTTCGGAGTTTTGGGCCCACTGTACCTCCTCAAGCTCTTCATTCTCTTGCTGCTGCCAGAGAAGCGTGCGTTTTCCGGATTCAAGGTCCCAGGCGACAAGATTGGAATCCTCTTGGAGCAGGAGTTTTTTCCTGTCAGGGGAGGGCCACATTCGTTCTGCCTCTCCTGTTCTCCGGTATTCTATCTCTTCGGGAAACAGCACAATGTGTTTGGCCTCCGTCACGGTATTCTCTGTGATGTCGAGCGTTTTCTCCCAGGGGTGGTAGCCCTCCTTGGTGAGTTGTACCTGGTACTGCCGCGGAAGAAAGTTTTTCGTAAGGGTAGAGCCGAATAGGAAGTCCGTGGTTTTTACGTGTTCTCCGTTAATGGAGATATCTACCCTAGTGGGAACTGCCTTGAAATAGAAGGCGCCCGTCTGTGTGAGGGTGCGCCTTTCCCAGTCCACGCGGTATCCCTGCGCGTATAGGGCAACGGCAGGAGCCGTGAGGAGAAAGAGGGCGGCGAGAGTGAAAAAGAGGCAGGTTCGCTGGCGCTTGGTCATTCTTCCGATTCTACAGGAAACGGCAGGGCGTTTCAATGCGGTTGCTTGACAAGAGTGATAAGAATGCGTATAATTATGCTTAGTCAAGTTTGCAGAAAGTTTAGCACATTGGAGGTGAATCGTGACAGGACAACATGAGCATGTATGGGACGAGTGGCGAAAACAACTTTGGTATACGCCAGAGGGACGTCTGCAAGCAAAGTTTAGAAGCTGCAGTGGCTGTTCCGTTGTGGAGGCGCGGAGCATTGAGCGCGACTCGAGGCCCGCTGTGCTCCAACCGACCATCGGAGTGTTTGGTGGGCTCTTTGACACTCAGGGAAGAGTGCTGGCCAAGCAGATTGAAACCGGCACATTCGCTGGCGAATGGGATGCTCCCGGCGGTGGCATAGATGCCCAGATGGCTTCGCAGGCACCAGACGAGCAAATTCTTTTTCAGGAGCTCGTGCGTCATATTGAAGACGAGGTCGGCATCTATCTCATTCCTTACCTGGAATGGAGAATATTGACGCCTGCAGTCCTGCGAGGAGGAGGCGACTGGGCTTTTCCTGTAGTGGTAGACGGCGTAGAAGAACCCACCAAAGGAATTACTCAATTCCTCTCGCCAGAGGAGCTTGAGGAGCTTGCTCGAGGGCCGGAGGGATCTCGGATTTTAAGCGGCTGGGGGAAACGGATGCACCGTATTTTCCTCAGACTGCTCCAGTATAGTCCTAACGCCGCCTATCGAGAGCAGGCGGCACGCAGTTTTGAAGAGGTTCGGAAGTATATGAAAGGATAAGAAAGGAGGTAAGCATGATGCCCGAAATAGTGTACTTTTCGGGACCCGATTACGATGTTCCTGGATATCTGTGGCGTGAGGAGGGAGAAGTTCCTCCTTGCGTCGACGGATACCGCCTTGGCAGCTTCATCTGCCGTTGCGGGCGCCATCGGGTTGAGGCATACATGTCTCTTGATCCGCTCGACTCCCAAGACCGCGTTGCTTGTACTATAACCATGGCTTGAGGTCCGTAAGGATCTTTGACCCAACAGAGGCGCCCGAATTGCATTATGCGATCCAGGCGCCTTTTATTTCTTGTGTATTCGGAGAATTGCAGATATTTGGTACAATGTAGGATATATGTCAGAGCGCGCAACAATGGAGCGAGTGGTGCGGCACGCGACCATCTCACATTTCTTTCTCCTGCTTGGGTATAAGATATTCTCGTTTTATTTCCCCCTGTTTTTAATTGCCCAGGGGTTTTCTCTTCCCCAGGTTGGGTTCACATATCTTCTTATCTATTTGCCCATTGCGCTCACAGCGCCCTTTGCCGGGATCTTGAATCATCGTGTGAATCCCGTGCTCCTCGCGTCTTTGGGCATTGGAGGGTATGGCGTATACGCACTTGCAATGCTTGTCGTGCCCGGGACCGTACTCTTTTACGCGGCCCAGGTATTTCTTGGGATTTCAGCCGCCCTTTTCGTGACCTCGTTCCGGTCCGTGCTCATGGGTTCCCATTTGCGCCAACCAGAGCAGGCCTTTGGCTGGTTCTATTCCGCGCCCTTCTATGTGGACGCAATCGCTCCAGCGCTTGGCGCCATCCTCATATGGCAGTTCGGCTTTCCCGGGGTGTTCTTCGTAAGCATGTTCATCCATGCGGGGAACGGCTTGTATACCTTTTTCGCGCTCCGCAAGACCGGTTCTTCTTTGCTGGATACGACCCCCGTGCGTACGATGATTGTGAACTACGGAACCGTGGCCCGTGGCCTGCTCTCCCGGCCCGTGCTTCCCCTTCTGCTCCCGGCCTTTTCCATTCTGCTCGTGGCGGGGTTTTATAACTCTTTCTTCGTGTTGTTTCTAAAGGACCTCGGCTGGTCCCAAAACCTCATCCTTGTTTTCGGCTCCGTCTTTGCGGTGCTGTTTTTCCCCGTATCTCTGTTTGTCATTCATCGGTTGGGTAGACAGACGACATTTGGAAACGTGTTTCGAGGAGGCCTTCTCTATGGTGGCTCCTCTCTTATGTTTGCGTTCGGCGGTATGCTCTGGAGCTTTGGGGGAGCGCTTCTGTTCATGGTAGCGCGTTCCTTTGGGGGGCTTATGGTAAACGCGGGAAGGTCGGGACTTCTCTCCCGACTGTTCCCGAATCTTCCGGAAGAGACCGGGGCGGTGGATACGGTGTTCGCTCCCCTGGGAAGGGCCTTGGGTGCCTTGGGGGCAGGGCTCCTTATCGGTGTGGTTGGCTACTCATTTCTCTTTGCGGGAGGAGGCGTGTTCATTGTAGCGGTCCTGCTTCTCTCGTGGTTTCTTCGCAAGCGAGCCCAAGGCGCCATTGCCAGAAGGGCTTTTTTCAGGTAGCATAGAGCACGCATGGAACGATTTGTCATCAATGGAGGGAGACCTCTTAAGGGGGCCATTGAGGTACGTGGGGCAAAGAACTCTGCCTTCCCACTTTTGGCCGCGACCCTTCTCACCAAGGAGGATTCCGTGGTGGAGAACCTTCCCCTTATTGAGGATGTGTACCGAACCCTGGAGATACTGGTGAGCATGGGAGTAAAAGTGGAATGGATAGGGGAGCGGGCAGTGCTGGTGAACGCGAGACGCGTGGACCCCTCCAAGATTGACCGCGAGCTCGTACTGCGCTTTCGAGGGTCCGTACTGTTCTACGGCCCACTACTCGCGCGTTTTGGGTCCGTCTCTCTCCCTCAACCAGGAGGGTGCGTTATTGGAGCCCGTCCCATAGACACGCACCTTGATGCTTTTGTGCAATTGGGTGCAGAGGTCATTCCCCAGAAGAAGGGCTTTGAGTTGCGCATGAAACGGCTTCCCAAGGAGCCCGTGCAAGTGGTGCTCAACGAGTTCTCGGTCACGGCAACGGAGAATGTGCTTTTGTTTGCGAGCTTGCTTCCCGTTCCCGTCACCTTAAAGATTGCGGACTACGACTACCAGGTGCAGGAGCTCATTGCAGCCCTGCGTAAGATGGGCGTGCGCGTACGAACGCCAGAACCTCATACTATTGTAGTGGAGGGGGCGAAAACCCTGAAGGGTCTGCACCATAAACTGGGAGCCGACCCCATAGAGGCAGGTACCTTTATCCTGCTGGCGGCTGCGGCTAAAGGAGACGTGCTCGTGAAGAACGTGGAGATTAGGTTCCTGGAGCTCTTTCTCAAGCGGCTCGGCGACTTTGGGGTGGACTTTGAGATTGTTGCCGAGAAGCAGGTTCACGTGAGGCCTTCGCGGGGCCTCCAGATAGATAAGATTCAGAGCTTGATATATCCGGGAATTCACTCGGACCTGCAGTCAGCGTTTGGGGTATTGGCTACACAGGCAAAGGGCGCCACACTGCTCCATGACCCCCTGTACGAGGGACGCCTGAAGTACCTAGAGGAATTGAACCGCATGGGAGCTGAAATCTATTTTGCAGACCCCCACCGCGCTATTATTAATGGACCCCGAAAGCTCTACGGTACGGACCTGGGGACTTTTGACCTTCGGGGAGGAGCCGCTCTTATCATTGCCGCCCTTATCGCCCAGGGGAAGAGCACCATCAGCAACATCTATCAGATTGACCGGGGGTATGAACGTATTGAGGAGCGCCTCCAGAAATTGGGAGCAGATATCCAACGCGTAAACGCATGACGTGCCGTATCTTCATCGCTCGGAATACTACTCCCGGAAACCGACCCTCAATCCGCCAGCGTCGGATTATGCCAATTTGTATAGATGACACTCGGCGTTGCGCATCAAACAACCACCCCTCTCGCGGCCCAGCCGCCGCTCGGGGGTTACACTCTCGGCGTTTTGCTCTCGCTCCGCTCGAGACCATGCCAAAATGCCTCCGAGATTTTGTTTGGAAGCGCAATGCCTCGCCTCTTCATTCGGAGCATTCGGACTTCGTCGTGAGCTCAGTCGAACGATATATTCGTAGATTCGGATTATACCTTGTAGATTAGGATTATAAAAGCGTAAACGTATGTTTCAGACGAAAATAGGCATTGACCTGGGCACGTGCAATTCGCTTGTGTTTATACGCAAGAAAGGGGTGGTGCTCAACGAACCCTCGGTGGTGGCGGTGTCCTTAGACGAGAACAGGATTCTTGCGGTGGGTCAGGAGGCAAAGGAGATGATGGGTCATACGCCCGACACCATCCGTGTGTATCGGCCCATGCGTGAGGGGGTTATCGCGGACTTCCGCGTCACCCTCGCAATGATACGCTACTTCTTGCGCAAGGTAATTCCGAGCTACCAATTCTTCAAGCCCGAGGTTCTCGTATCGGTGCCCGCGGGTATCACTTCTACGGAGAGGAGAGCTGTTATAGAGGCAACCATTTCTGCGGGGGCAAAGGCGGCCTATGTCGCCAAGGAGCCCATACTGGCCGCCATTGGGGCGGGCATTCCCATTAATACGTCTTCGGGCCACATGATAGTGAACATCGGGGGCGGGACGAGCGAAGTTGCGGTCATTTCCCTTGGGGGTATTGTGGTAGCTAGTTCTTTGCGCGTCGCGGGGGACAGTTTGGACCAGGCGATAGCTGATTACATCAAGAGGAAGTACAATCTTGCCATTGGAGAGAATACGGCTGAAGAACTCAAGGTGCGGGTGGGGAGCGCGCTTGTTGAGAAGAACGAAAACGCGGTAGAGATACGAGGCAGGGACCTCTTACAGGGACTCCCAAGGACCGTGAAGATATCTTCCAATGAAGTCGCCCAGGCAATCTCCGAACCCTTAGGGGAAATTGTGCAGGTGGTGAAGACCTTGTTGCGCGAGACGCCTCCCGAGCTTTCCGCCGATATCATGGATAAGGGTATGGTGCTTTCGGGAGGAGGGGCGCTCCTGCGCAACATAGACCAGCTTATCAGCCAGGCAATAGGGGTTCCGTGCTTTGTGGCAGAGGACCCGCTCTCGTGCGTCGCACGGGGAGCCGGTATCGTGCTAGATAACTTGGACGTGTACAAGCAGAGCATTATGCGCAAGCGTAATTGACTTATGCGTAGATGATGCTCGGTATTGCGCGCCAAACAACCACCTCATCTTGCATCTTCATTGCTTGGAATACCGCTCTCCGGAAACCGACCCTCAATCCGCCAGCGTCGGATTATGCCAATTTGTATAGATGACGCTCGGCATTGCGCACCAAACAACCGCCCCTCTCGCACGCCAGCGCGCGCTCGGGGGCTACGCTCTCGGCATTTTGCTCTCGCTCCGCTCGAGACCATGCCAAAATGCCTCCGAGAGTTTGTTTGGAAGCGCAACGCCTCGCCTCTCCTTTCGCGTCGTTCGCATTTATTCGTATCAATTCGTAATTCGTAGAGTAAGATGAACCAACTTGAGTATTTGAGAAGAGCGGTAGAGGCGGGCAAACTAAGCCACGCCTATCTCTTCACAGGCAACGACGGCGAGCTTCAAGAAGAGGCCGCCCTTTTTTTGCTCCGGCATCTCTTGTGCGAGGGGCGAGAGAAGCCCTGTTCCTCCTGCAGGCAGTGTAGAATAGTAAGCTCTCGCACACACCCTGATGTTTCCTGGGTGGTATTGCAGGAGGGCGCAAAGGAGATTTCAATTGAGCAGGTTCGGGAATTGAGGCATACCCTTTCTTTCACGCCCTACGAGGCGCCTCTCAAGACCGCCGTGATACCACAAGCCCATCTTATGAACGAAGAAGCCCAGGCGGCTCTGCTGAAGACGTTTGAGGAGCCCCGGGGCAGGACGCTCCTTCTCTTGCTTTCTACGTCTCCTGGTTCTCTTCTCGCCCCCTTACGTTCCCGTACCCAGGAGGTTCCTTTCTGGAAGTTTCCCCGTGTTCTTTCCGAGAGCAAGGAAGCGGAAACCGAACTTCGCAGCTTGAGCGCGGCTCTGTATGTTGACCGCTTTCGTTTCGCTAAAGAGCACGAGGCAAGGGCGGCGGAACTCGTGCGTTCCTGGCTTGTTGCTACGCGTTCTCGCATGCTCCAGGAACTCACAAGGCAGGGCATGTCTTCTCGCCTTCAATACCTTCGGAAGCTCGCCGGACTCCTCCAGGAAATGGAACGTCAGCTTGGGCGCTCGGGAGTGAACGCCCGCCTCATTCTAGAGCGCGTGCTCCTGGAGCTCTAACATTCTTTAGCTGGAATTGGATGTGTGAAGCTGGTCTTCACACATCTTTAGTAGTGCGGGGGCTTTTCTTTTGTGCGCGGGTTTGGTATGGTAAAAAGCGTATGCTTGAGGAAATCTTGGCCCGCACGAAGCAAGAAATGGAAAAGGCGGCGGAGCATCTCTCCTACGAACTTTCTAAGATACGTACCGGGCAGGCGAGTCCTTCTCTTGTGGAGGACGTGCCCGTGGAGTTGTTTGGTTCTCGCATGACCGTGAAGCAGGTGGCGGGGATATCTTGCCCGGAGCGCAACCAGATTCTCGTGCAGCCCTGGGATAGGAGCTATCTGGAACCCATAGAGAAGGCGCTTCAGCAGGTTTCGGTGGGCGCGAGTCCCGTGGTGGATAAAGATACCATCCGTCTCACCCTCCCTGCTCTTACGGAGGAGTTTCGAGAAAAGCTTAGGCGTGTGGTCTCCACAAAGGCAGAGGAAGCGCGGGAGAGTATGAGGAGAGCGCGCGACGAGGCCTGGAGTGAATTACAGGAAGGGACACGAAAAGGGGAGCTCCGTGAAGATGACAAGTTCCGAGGAAAAGATGAACTCCAGAAGCTTATTGACGGGTTTCACAAACGCGTGGAGGAAATGGTAGAGCGCAAGAATAATGAATTGCACGGCTGATGACAGTGTTTATTGCAATATGCTCGCTTCTGGTGCTTGTTATTCTCCATGAACTGGGGCACTTTTTGGTTGCACGGAAGTTCGATGTGGAAGTGGAGGAATTTGGGGTGGGCATTCCGCCCCGCCTCTGGGGCAAGAAGTTCGGGGAGACCCTCTACTCTTTGAACCTTCTGCCTTTAGGGGCCTTTGTTCGTATGAAAGGGGAAGAAGCGCGAGATAACGCGCCCCGGAGTTTTAGCAGTAAGCCCGTATGGCAGAGGTTTCTCATTGTAGGAGGAGGCGTGGCGGTGTTTTGGGTCATAGCGGCGGTTCTCTTGGGAGTATTGGCGGGGACAACGGGTATTCCCGCGGCCTTCGCAGATGACGCAGAGAACGTAAAGAATCCACAAGTGAGAATTGTGGAGGTTGCCGCAGATTCTCCGGCATCGGCGGCTGGCGTGCAAATAGGGGATATAGTGCAGGAAGTACATTCCCTTTCCACGGGTGAGGAGCGGGAGATTTCCAAGGTAGGGCATCTCCAGGAGGCGGTAGAGCGGTATGCGGGCACAAAGATTGTTCTTCTCTTGCAGAGAGGAAAGGAAGTTATGGAGCTTGAGCTTGTCCCGCGCGAAGACCCCCCTGCAGAGCAAGGAGCAATTGGGGTAGGGCTCGTGCGTGTAGGGCTTTTCAGTGTTTCTTGGTATGAGGCCCCCTGGCAGGGCGTGCAGATGACGGGGAAACTTACGGGAACTGTTGTTATGGCGCTTGGTACGCTCGCGGGCGACCTGTTTGGAGGCAAGGGGATGCCTCCGGGTGTGGAGTTGCGCGGGCCCATCGGAATCGTGGAGCTTGCAGGGGATGCGGTGAATCTTGGGGCTGCGTACTTCTTCTATTTCGTCGCCCTGATTGCCATCTACCTTGCAATTTTTAATACACTTCCAATTCCTGCTCTGGATGGTGGAAGGATGTTCTTTCTCGTCCTGGAGGCGGTTCGAAAGAAGCCCCTTAGCGAGCGGACGGAGCACCGGGCGGTCGCGGTGTCCTTCGGCATCCTTCTCGTTATGCTTCTTGCCGTAAGCGCCATGGACATTTTCCGTTTCTTCTAATTCTATGAGGCAGTCAGCATTATTCACTAAAACGAGAAAGGAGGCGCCCGCAAACGAAGAGAGCACGAACGCGAAGCTTCTCTGCCGCGCCGGTTTCGCGCAAAAGGAAATGGCGGGGGTGTACTCATTTCTTCCTTTAGGGGTACGGGTGCTCAACAAAATTGGCTCCATTATCCGAGAGGAGATGGAGGCGGTCGGAGGGCAGGAAGTATTGCTGCCAGCGCTCCAGGCAAAGGAGAACTGGGTGAAGACCGGACGCTGGGAAAGTATGGACGACTTGTACAAGCTCAAGGACCGGGGAAACCGAGAATTTGCGCTCGGTCCCACCCATGAGGAGATCCTTGTTCCCCTCATGAAGCAGTTTGTTGCTTCCTACAAGGATTTGCCTGTTGCCGTGTACCAGCTCCAGAACAAGTTTCGGGACGAGCTAAGGGCGAAGTCAGGCCTCCTACGGGGCCGGGAGTTTCTCATGAAGGACATGTACTCCTTTCATGCAGACGAGGAGGATATGAAGAACTACTACGAGGTAATGAAGGGAGCGTACCGGAACGTTTTTTCGCGCCTTGGCCTGCGGGCGAGAGAGACGGAGGCGAGCGGAGGCACCTTCTCGGATTTCTCCCACGAATACCAGGTGCTCACGGAGGCGGGGGAAGACACTATTCTCTATTGCGAATGCGGATTCAGCCAAAACATGGAGATTGCGACGGGGAAACATGGAGACAAATGCCCAAGGTGTAAGAAGGGAACACTTCTGGAGGGCAAGAGCATTGAGGTGGGAAATATCTTTCCTCTCAAGGATAGGTTTTCGCAGGCCTTTGGACTTAGCTATTCAGATGAGAAAGGGAAGGCGCATTTAGTGCATATGGGTTGCTACGGCATTGGGTTGGGAAGGGCAATGGGGACCATTGTAGAAGTACATCATGACGAGAAGGGTATTGTGTGGCCCGCCTCAGTCGCGCCCTTTCAGGCGCATCTTCTTTCCCTGCCGGGAGCGGAAAAGGAGGGAGAGAAGGCGTATGCCGCTCTCCTTGGAGGGGGAGTGGAGGTGTTGTTTGATGATCGGCAGGATGCCACACCGGGGGAGAAATTTGCGGATGCAGACCTTCTTGGTATTCCTCTCCGTGTACTCGTGAGCGAGAAGACAGCGAAAGCGAAGAAGGTAGAGGTGAAGGCGCGGGGCGAGGAAAGTTCCAAACTCATGGAAATAGATAAGATAGGAACACTTTTGTAATTTATGATACGCCCTTTTAACAAACTTCTTTCCTATCTTGGGCAAGACATCGCCATTGATTTAGGTACGGCAAACTCCTTGGTGTACGTGCGGGGCAGAGGAATTGTTATTGAGGAGCCATCGGTGGTAGCCGTGAATCAAAAGACGGGGCAGGTGCTCGCAATCGGAAGGGAGGCAAAGAAAATGGTAGGGCGCACGCCCGCCCACATTGTTGCCACAAGGCCCCTTGTGAAGGGGGTGATTTCCGATTTTGAAATTACCGAGGAG
>JAHIUP010000037.1 GCA_018816925.1 Patescibacteria group bacterium | reverse complement strand
TTGAGGAACAACTCGGCAAGAAGGCGAAGTTTCTTCTTCCCGATACAGTCCTTGAAGGAATGCTCTTTGAGGGAGAAGTCCTGGACATTTCCCTGCCCATAAAGATGCAGTTTAAGGTTATCCAAGCTCCGCCAGGCGTACAGGGAGACCGGGCGCAGGGTGGTACAAAGACCGTAATCCTGGAGGGAGGTGTGGAAATTGCGGTTCCCCTCTTCGTGCAGGAAGACGACGCGGTAGAGGTGAACACGGAAATGGGAGAATACGTGAGGAGGATGCCCGCCGGCGGCGAGGCAAAGCAGGACTAGAAAAGCGGCCGCAGGGTATGATATACTGAATTTGTATGGAGACGCTTCCCTCTTCTATACTGCTCCCTCTTGACAAGGCCCGTACGGCGTCTCCCCGCGATACGCTGGATGCTGCTTTTTCTCGTACGGAAAGCAGCCATGACGCGGTGTTTGTCTTCGACAAGGGAGATGTTTTCCTCGGGCTGGTCTCTCCTTCTTATTGTCTGTTCCGTAACCGTTTCACCTATAAGACAAAAGTAAAGAGCTGTCTGGTAGGGCCTCCCCATATTACCTCCGTCACTCCCCTGCCCCGCATTGCGGAGTTCATGCTCTCCACTGGGATTTATCAACTTCCCGTGTTTCGGGCAGATGGAAGCATTGCGGGTGTCATCGGGGCGCATGCGCTCTTGGAGATGCTCGCTTCGGATGCCTCGCTCCTGCGCCAGGCAGCAAAACAACTGAAGCCCAGGACTCCCCTGCGGGCTCCCCTGCATTCTTCGGTCCAGGACCTCTACAAGATTCTTCGCGGAAAGGGGGTCTCCCGTATTGTGCTCGTGGATAAGGATTCTAATGTTCTTCGAGGCATACTCTCGCGCCATGACATTCAGAGGCTGCTCGTGAAGCCCACGCAACGCCAGAAACTTTCCACAGGAGGCACGCGGGGAGGAAGAGCGCGGGACTACGCGCTTGAGGGAGAGAAGGAGACGCGCCTCCAGGCACGGGCAGAGGATTTTGTCGTTAAGGACGTGCTTACCGCTACCATGCGCACCGATCTCCGCACTCTTCTTAGACGCATGCTGGAGGCCAAGAAAAACAGCATCGTGCTCGTGGACGCGAAAAGGAGACCCGCGGGCATTGTGACTATGCATCTCGTGCTTCGCGCGCTATCTTCGCTGAAGCCGGAACAAGAGATTCCCGTACATGTGGTGAACCATGCGGGACTTCCCGCAGGAGATATTGCCATAGTGCGACAGGAGGCGGAGAAATTCGCAACGAAGCTTGCAAGACGCTCCTCGCCCGAGCGCGTGGAACTCGTCTTAGACGAAGCGAGAAACCCAGCGGGAAGACCGGTACAATTTGAGGTAAAGTGTGACGTGCCCATGTATGCTGGCGGCTCCCTATTCGCAAAGGCCAGGAACCGAAAACTCCTTCCTGCCGTGCGTGAGGCATTCAAGGGGGTGGCTAGCCAGGAACGGAGGAATCAGAGGGACAAGGCGTCTTTTAGGAGGTAGCAGAGAAGGATGAGCGCAATTTGCATAGTAGGGTCAGTCCCTACTATTGTTTTTTACGAGTTCAAGCGCGCCCCACAACCCGCCAAAGTCCCCGAGTTCAGCTAACGCGAGTTCCGGGGGCTGGGGGAAGATGGTGAGCGTTTTCTTAAGATGCCTCTTCACGCCCTCCAATGGTATGGAAGGGTTTCCCGTCATCATGGAGCCCCCGAGCACTACAATGTCTGGGGACCAGTGCACAATGGTATTGTTGAGGCCTACTGCCAGCCAGACCGCCAGCTCTTCCCAGATAGGGTCGTCTTGAGGAATTTCGTAGGGCTTCTTTCCGCTTTGCTTCTCCATATCACTGCCCGAGACCAGCTCCTCAAGCGTTCTGCCTTTATCTATAATCTGTTTTCCAGGTTCAAACCCCATCGTACTCACATCAATATTTCCCTGCACGATCCTCGTACCCCCCACCCCCGTGCTCACGGTCATGTAGACGACGATGTCGTACCCTTTCCCTGCTCCATACGTTGTTTCTCCCAATCCAGCCAAATCTGCGTCGTTTTCCAAGGAAACGGGAGCAGACACGAGTCGTTCCAATTCTTTCTTGAGCGGTTTTCCGGTCCAGTCGGGCAAAGTTCGACCTCCCACAAGTCCAGTCCTTTCTTTATTAAACGGTCCGGCAACACCGCCAGCTACCGCTTCAATCTTCGCTCCACCCGCAAGCTCCTGGATTGTTTCTCCCAGTTGGCGTACTCCCTTTTCAAAGTCATCTGCGTGCGTGGGAATAACCTTGGGTTCTCCCAGTTCTGTGCCATCTTTTGAAAACGCCACCCGGATTTTACTGCCGCCCACGTCAAAGAGTGCGTACATACTTATATGAGCTTCTTGAATTCCTCTACCATGGCCACTTCTTCGGGTTTTGTTCCATACTGCAGCGCGGTAAAGTAAGCGGTCCAGTCGGCGAGCAACAGGGAACGAAATA
>JAHIUP010000001.1 GCA_018816925.1 Patescibacteria group bacterium | reverse complement strand
TCCCGTGGACCACATAGAGGGCCACCTTCTCGTTGCTTTGCTGGCGCAAAGCAACGAGAGTTTTCAATTTCCAATTTCCAATTTCCACGCTGCAAATATCTTCCCCGCAATAGCGTTAATTGTATCTGGCGGACATACTCAGTTGGTGCTGGTGGAAACAATTGGAAAATACAACATTGTCGGGGAAACGAGAGACGACGCGGCAGGAGAGGCCTTTGACAAGACGGCCCGCATTCTTGGACTCCCCTATCCTGGGGGACCTGCCATTGCCGAACATGCTCAACGATGGAACGAGGAAATACTGCTTTCCGGGAAGCTCTCGGAGGCCGTTTGGCATGGTCTCCGACAAACGTCGGAGCAAACGGCCGAGAGCGCAACCCCCAAGCGCCCGCTGGGGCGCGAGAGGGGTGATTCCCGGAAGCAGTATTCCAAGCAACAGAACATTCGATTGCCACGGCCCATGCTGCACACAAAAGATTATGACTTTAGCTTCTCGGGGTTAAAGACCGCGGTGCTTTACGATTTCCAGGCAAGGAGCGAAGAAGAACGTACCTCTCCAGAATATGTGGCAGAAATGTCTTGGGAAATTCAGGAAGCAATTGTGGAAGTACTCTTAGCCAAAACAAAAAAGGCGGCGGACGCCTTGGGAGCCAAGGCCCTTATTCTTGGAGGAGGGGTCGCGGCAAATGAGCTTCTGAAGGAACGAATAAAAGAATCATTCTCTGACCTCGCGCTTTTCATTCCTCCTTCAGGGCTCGCCACGGACAATGGCGTCATGACAGCTCTCACGGGATACGTGGCATGGGAGCGGGGAGACGCACTGCCTTCCGGCGCCTCCCTGGAGGCCGCCCCCAATCTCCGCCTTGGCGAAAAGAGTTTGGGATTTCGGGTTTCGGACTTATAATAGGTAGCATGGCAAAACTGGAAGAGCTTCCAAAGACATACAATCCTCAGCAAGCGGAGGCGCGGATATACAAGCTCTGGGAAAAGAGCGGTTTTTTCAATCCAGACAACCTCCCAAAAGCCTTCAAGGAACCATTTTCCATTATCCTGCCTCCTCCCAACGTTACGGGAACACTCCACATGGGACACGCCGCCATGCTCGCCTTTGAGGACGTACTTATTCGCTGGCAGCGAATGAAGGGTTTCCGCACACTCTGGCTTCCGGGCACGGACCACGCGGCAATCGCCACGCAGTCCAAGGTAGAAAATATGCTTTATAAGGAAAAGAAACAGACGCGCCACGACCTTGGACGCACGGAATTTCTCAAGCTGGTGGGAGAATTCGCCCAAGAGAGCCATGACACCATCGTGAACCAGATTCGGCGCATGGGTTCCTCGCTCGACTGGAGCCGAGAGGCCTTTACCTTGGACGAGAAACGAAATCTTGCCGTGAATACCGCATTCCAGAGAATGTACGAGGGAGGTCTCATCTACCGCGGAGACAGAATTGTGAACTGGGACCCCAGAATGCAAACCACGGTATCTGATGACGAAATTGAATGGAAAGAAGAGAAAACGCCTTTCTACTACCTGAGATACGGACCCTTTACCATTGGTACGGCGCGCCCCGAAACCAAATTTGGTGATAAGTACGTCGTTATGCATCCCAAAGACAAGCGGTATGCACAGTACAAGCATGGAGACATCATCCCCCTGGAATGGATAAATGGAAAGATCACGGCAACGGTTATTAAAGACGAGGCGGTTGATATGGAATTCGGGAGCGGGGTCATGACCATTACTCCATTCCATGACCGAACCGACTTTGAGATAGCGGAACGTCATCATTTGGAAAAAGAGCGCATTATTGACCTCAAGGGCAAACTTCTTCCTATTGCAGGGGAATTCGCCGGTACATACATTACAAAAGCAAGACCGCAAATTATAGAAAAGCTGCGGAATAAGGATTTACTCGAACGAGTGGATGAAAACTACGTACACCGGCTTGCCACAAATTCGAGGGGCGGTAATGTTATTGAACCCCAAATCATGCGGCAGTGGTTTGTTGCCGTGAATAAAGAGTTCCCCTTCCCGCACGCGGGGCTCAAAGGAATCAAGAAAGGACAGAAAACCACCATAAAACGGCTCATGCTCCATGTGGTAAAGACAAAACAAGTGGAGATTCTACCCAAACGTTTTGAGAAAGTATATTTTCACTGGGTGAACAACCTCCGCGACTGGTGCATAAGCCGCCAAATCTGGTACGGCCACCGCATTCCTGTTTGGTACCGAGGAGAAAAACTCTCATGCGGCGCCCAACAGCCCAAGGGAAAGGGATGGGAACAGGACCAAGACACCTTAGACACCTGGTTTTCTTCCGGACTTTGGACCCTTTCCACTTTGGGGTGGCCAAAAGAGACCAAGGATCTCAAAACGTTCCACCCGACCTCGGTTCTGGAAACCGGCTACGACATCCTCTTTTTCTGGGTAGCGCGCATGATTCTAATGACAACCTACCTTTTGGGCGAAGTACCTTTCAAAACCGTGTACCTCCACGGCCTCGTCAGAGACAGCCAGGGAAGAAAGATGAGTAAGTCCCTCGGTAATGTCATCAACCCCCTAGACATGGTAAACGCCTACGGCGCCGACGCCACACGTCTCTCCCTGCTCATAGGAACAGCTCCAGGACAGGATATCTCTTTATCTGAAGACCGAGTACGTGGGTACCGGAACTTTGTGAACAAGATATGGAACATCGGGAGATTTACCCTGCTAAAGACCGAGGATTTCAAGCCCTTAAAAACCCCGCCTCCCCTTGGAACGGAGGAAAAAAGAATCCTCAAGGAGTTCCACAGAACAGCGGAACAGGCAACGCGTTCCCTTGAACGGTTCCAATTCTCGCACGCAGCCGAAATCATGTACCACTACCTTTGGCACACCTTTGCCGACAAAGTGATTGAGCAGTCCAAACCCGTGCTCCAAGACCCAAAGAAAAAGAAGGCGAGGCAATACGTACTCGTACAGGTCCTTGCCGACTCCCTGAAAATACTCCATCCCTTCGCTCCCTTCGTGACCGAGGAACTCTACCAGAAGCTCCCCCTTCTCAATAAAAAAAAGACGCTCATGATTGAGCGCTGGCCCGTATGACCTTCTTCTCCCTCCTGCTCTTGGGCATAGCTCCGAGCGCCGTCTGGCTTCTCTTCTACCTAAGGCAGGATGCGCACCCAGAACCCAACTGGATGATTCGCAAGGTCTTTCTCTGGGGAATGCTTGCCGCTATTCCAGCCATTGGGATTGAGCTCATGTTCAAGTGGGGTTTCACGGCCATTCTTCCCTTTTCCCTGTTCCCCATTGTGAACCTGTTTCTGGGAGTGGCGCTCACCGAAGAGTTCCTCAAGTACGCTGTCGTGCGCCTGCGCGTACTCAACGGAACCATAGCGGAAGAACCCCTTGACGTCATGCTCTACATGATAATAGCGGCCCTTGGATTCTCCGCCTTTGAGAATATCCTTCTGCTGTTCGGGCTGGGCCCCCTCGCTCCCTTCCGCGAACTCTTCCTCACGAGCGTTCTGCGTTTTGGAAGCGCGACCCTGCTCCACGCCCTTGCCTCCGGACTTCTCGGATTCTTCCTCGCGCGCTCTCTCATCACTGGAAGGGGCCGTATCAAAAATCTCATCTTCGGGCTCGCGGCCGCGACTTTCTTGCATGGACTCTTCAACTTCTCTATACTTGAACTAGACATGCCCTTGCAGATTCTCGTGCCGGGCACCATTCTTATTACGCTCGCGGTATTCGTACTGCTCGGATTCCGCACCCTTCGAAACACCCCAAGATAACCTATGCCTCTTTTCCATAAATCCCCCGAAGAAGAACTGCCTGAAAAAGGTGAGGAGCGCATGCGCTCCGAGATTACCGTAGAAGAGCTCCCCGAACAAGAGGAAGAAGGGGAAAAAGAAAAAAATGAAGAGGCGAAAGCGCCTGATTGGTTCCAGACAGAAGGAGAACTCGCCCTTGACGTGTACGAGCGGGGAGAAAACATTGTGGTACACGCCCCCATCGCGGGAGTAAGCGCCAAAGATATTACGGTTGTCCTTGAAGATGACGTGCTGACCGTGTATGGAGAGCGGAAGAACCCCGCGGTCGGCGGGGAAGAACGCTACGTAGTGGAAGAATGCTACTGGGGCCCCTTCTCCAGGCAGGTCATTCTTCCCCATGAGGTAGACGCGGAAAAGGCGGAGGCAACCCTGCAAAAAGGAATTCTCACCATTCGCGCTCCCAAGCGCAAAGCAAAAGAAGCGCAGCGCGTGCAAGTGAAAAAACTCTAGGTTGGGTGAAACCGGGAATCATCCAACCTCAATTGGTGCCCTCGAGAGGATTCGCACCTCTACCCCTTGCGGGACATGGTCCTAAACCATGCGTGTCTACTGTTCCACCACGAGGGCAAACGGGAAAGAACCGTTCTCTCCCGTCTATTCATTAAATAGCGTACAGATAAAAAGAAATCAACCCTCCAGAACGGAGGGTGATTTCATAGAAACAAGGTTTCCCTAGAGGTCCCCAAGCATATTCTCAAGAACAAGAGGAATCGCCTGGGCAAAGAAGGCCAGGAGAATTCCCACGACTGCCATCAAGAGCTTCTGGCGGGCGCTGGAAATTGTATCCGCGCTTCCTCCGGCCGTCACGAACTGGAATGCGGCAATGAGGACCATAAACACCGCGGCAATAATAAGTATCGTGAACACCCAATCCACAATACTCTCTATCGCTTCCACAAGTCCGGCTGCAGTACTAACGTCGCTCACCTCCGTTTGATCGCCAGGAAGGCCTGTTTGCGCTAAAACACCAAGAGGCAAGGCAACAAAGGAAAGCGCAAGAGAAAAGGTAAGGATGTATGCTATGAACTTCATATATGTTTGGTTGTATTTCTTTCTGCAAAGGAATCGACCTTTCCTAAATGCAATGTCTTTTCCAGATTATCTCACAAAAGAACAAACGTTGTAAGGCCTAGCTTGTTCTTTAGAGAACACAAGACGTTTTTGCATAGGAGATGGAAGCTCTTCTTACTCGCTTTCCTCTTCCTCGGCTGCGGGGGGTACTGACGATATAAGAATGTTTTTAAGGACAATGGGAATCGCCTGGGCAAAGAAGGCCAGGAGAATTCCCACGACTGCCATCAAGAGCTTCTGGCGGGCGCTGGAAATGGTATCCGCGCTTCCTCCGGCCGTCACAAACTGGAATGCGGCAATGAGGACCATAAACACCGCGGCAATAATAAGTATTGTGAACACCCAGCTCACGATACTTTCGATTGTACCCACGAGGTCTTCTGCATTCGTAACGGGGCTCACAGACGTTCCTGCTATAGGAAGTGCCGCCAAAACACCGAGAGGCAAGGCAACAAAGGAAAGCGCAAGAGAAAAGGTAAGGATATACGCTATGAACTTCATATGTGTTTGCGTTGTATTTCTTTCTGCAAAGGAATCGACCCTTCCTAAATGCAATGTCTTTTCCAGATTATCTCACAAAGAAAGGAACGCCGCAAGGTCTAACTCGTTCCCTTAAGGATATCAAAGACCACATTGATAAGGGCCCGAGAGAAGAATATCACTATAAGTCCCACAATGGTCCAGAGAACGATATTCTTCGCTCTCCCTACCTGCTCCGGGCTGCCCCCT
>JAHIUP010000036.1 GCA_018816925.1 Patescibacteria group bacterium | reverse complement strand
CCGCTTTCGGGCGCATGAAAGCAGTATAACGCCCCGTGCCTCGCTCACGGGCATGGCGGTGGTTAGGTTCCGGAAGAAGAACAGCCGCTCTACAGCCACGAGATCAGGGGGGTGGGCTTTTAAGAGTCGCAGAAGGCCTTTTTCTAGGAGCAGGAGGCGGGCTGGATGTGCCTCCTCTTTGGGGGTCCTTATACAGCCGTATTCTATGCACTCGAGGCCGCTTTCCGTGTGGCGTACCACTCCATACCCCGTAATCGCGGTCCCTGGGTCAATGCCCAAGACAATCATAGAGTTAGGCAACATTGGAGTATATATCCTGTACGGCCTCGTGTTCGTCCAAGGCGTCAAAGAGCCGCTCAAGCTTTTCCTGGTCAGCCGGAGACACCGCTACCTGTTCCTTGGCCACCCAGTCCAGGGTGGGGGAGTTTGGGGAAAGACCCTGCTTCAGGAGCGCTTCCTGGAGCGCGCTAAGGGCGGGGAGAGCCGCGTATACGTCCAGCGTTCCGTCTTCGTGCCGCCTCGTCTCTTCTGCTCCCGCCTCGATTGCGGCAAGCTCAAGGGTTTCTCCGGACAGGGGCTGGCGTTCCGGCTCTAATGTAATCACTCCTTTTCTCTCAAACATCCAGCGGACCTGACCCTCTCCCACGAGCTTGCCCCCTTTCCGCTCAAGAATCTGCTTAAATTCTCCAAGCGTGCGGTTCTTATTGTCCGTGATACCCTGCACGAGCAAGGCCACTCCCCCGGGGCCATATCCCTCCACGAGTACCTCCAGAAGCGCGCTTCCTTCTTGCCCCGTTCCTCTCGCGATCGCCCGTTCCACGTTGACCGAAGGCATGTTGACCTTGTGCGCTTTTTCTATTACCGCTCGCAATTGTGGGTTGGTTGCGGGGTCTGCGCCTTCCCGGGCGGCCACCGTGAGTTCATTGGCAAACTTGCCGAAGATCTTACTTCGCTGGGCCGCCGCCGCCTCTTTGACCCGTTTTACTGTTTTTGCGTGGCTGTGTCCAGACATATTTGTACGCGCGGCAACGACATTCTTCACAACCGACCCTCAAAATCCCAGCGAGATTTTGGGGTCTGCGCTCTCGCCCCGACGCTCGCCATCGGCGAGACCATGCCGTCGGGGCTCCGAGAGCTTGCTCAGAATGGATTGCCCCGCTCCCTCTATGCTACCAGCTACAAGCTACTAACTACAAGATACGGTTGGAGGTAATCCCAAGGTGCGCCGCCGCCTTCGCGGTCGTCATTCTCCCCCGGGGCGTGCGTTCCAAGAACCCGAGCTGTAGAAGGTAGGGCTCGTACACGTCTAGAATAGTTTCCTTGTCTTCTCCTATAGTGGAAGCCATGGTCTGGAGCCCCACGGGTCCTCCCCGGAATCTCTGGAGGATTGCAGTAAGTAGTTTTCGGTCGCTTTCTTCAAGTCCCAACTCGTCTATCTCGAGGAAATTGAAGGCGCGGTCTACCAGCTCTCCGGTCACGTTTCCATCTCCTTCAATGAGTGCGAAGTCCCGCACGCGTTTTAGCAGATGATTGGCTGTGCGCGGAGTATAGCGGGAGCGTGCGGCTATCTTGGAGCGCGCATCTGCCGCGAGATGTATTCCCATAAGGGAAGCGGTGCGCGCTACAACCTGTTCGATCTCCTTGGATTCATAGAAGTCAAATCGGAATACGTGTCCGAAGCGGTTTCGGAGGGGAGCGGGGAGCATGGCGAGTCGCGTGGTGGCTCCAATAAGGGTGAAAGGAGGAATGGAAAGGTCCATGGTGCGCGCCATGGGGCCCCTCCCCATGACGAGATGGAGCGTGAAGTCCTCCATTGCAGAGTACAGGGCCTCCGTCACTTGCCTTGGGAGCCGGTGGGCTTCATCAAGAAAGAGTACGTCTCCCGGATTCCCGTTTGTGAGCAGGGAGGCGAGGTCGCCCGCCTTTTCTACAGAGGGTCCAGTACACACGCGGATACCAACCCCCAATTCCTGGGCGACAAGATGGGCGAGCGATGTTTTGCCGAGTCCCGAACCTCCGTAGAACAGCGCGTGCTCTAATGGGGCGCCTCGTTTCTTGGCGGCTTCAATGCTGATGCGCAGCGCCTCTTTGATTTTCTCCTGTCCCATGTACTCTTGCCACGAAAGGGGACGGAGTTGGAGGTCCCAAACCTCCTTTTTGACCCCTACGCTAATACCATGAGTGGGGGAGTTGCCGGCGCTTGCCCTATTGGTGTTGGGGTTGACAACCATGCGCTTGTGTTATATAATCTCTATGCTCTCTTACGGAACCCCCGTAAAGGGTTGGGGGCGTCAGGGATTCCTACTTAGACATTTGGATGGCCCGGTTTCCGCCGAAAGGCGGAGGCGGAGCTTCTCCTCGGGGGAATCCTGGACTTTGGTGGGACCACGAAAGTTTGCCCCCAACCCTTTACGGGGATTTTTGTTAGGATGCCGCTACTCTCTCCACTTCCTCTATGGCGGTGATTCCTTCCGCCGCTTTTCGCATACCGTCCTGGTATAGGGTCGTCATCTTTTTCTTTTTCGCAAATGTCTTGAGCTGTGCGCTGGACGGCGAGTTGGAAAGAAAGTTTTCTGTTTCTTCATCTACCTGAAGCCCCTCAAAGATTCCCGTCCTTCCCAAGTATCCCGTGCCCCCGCATTTGGCGCAACCCTGAATCTCTGCCACTTGCAGGATGCGTGGTTTTTGGGGTATGCCCTGGAGCGCCTTTTGGAGTTTTTCTTGCTCTTCCTTGGTGGGACTTCGGAGTTTCGCGCACCCGCATACCTTGCGTACGAGGCGCTGGGCAATGATAAGGTTAAGGGCGGGCGCAATGTTTGCCGCCGTGGCCCCCAAACTCAAGAGCCGAGATACGGTGCCCGCTGCCTCATTGGTGTGGAGCGTGCTGAATACAAGATGGCCCGTGAGTGCCGCCTGAAGCGCGGTCTTTGCGGTACTGCCGTCCCGTATCTCTCCCACGAGAATAACATCCGGATCTTGGCGGAGAAGGGCTGTCAGTCCTGAAGCGAAGTCATACTCCTTGCTCTGGTCCGCCTGGGTCTGGGAGATTCCTTTTAGGCGGTATTCGATGGGGTCCTCAATAGTGAGGATTTTCTTTTCCGTGCTCTGAATATGTTTTAGGAACGCGTACAGGGTGGTGGTTTTTCCCGAGCCCGTGGGCCCGGTCACGAGTATCATGCCGTGGGGCTTTTGGATTTCTTCCTCAAAGAGCGCAAAGAGGTCTTCTCGGAGCCCAAGTTTCCCCATGTCTACCAGGTTTTTGGGGTCTAGGATGCGCAAGACCACGGATTCTCCATATTCTGTCGGAAGCGTGGAGCTTCTTACCTCAATCGCTCCGCCTTTGCCCGGGCGGAAGGCGAATCTCCCATCCTGTGGCCGCTCCGTGACATTTAGCTTGATACCCGACACCAGCTTGATGCGGGAGAGGAGCTGGCCGTAGCTTTTGGGGGAAAGGGAACCCGCCTCCTGGAGCATGCCATCTACTCGAAAGCGCACCTCCGCGGAATCATCCTTTGTTTCCAGATGCACATCGGAAGCTCGCGTTTGTAGGGCCGCCGCCAGCAAAAGGGAGAGCCCCTGGGTCGCGTTGAGCGTCTCCATATCTTTCAAGAAATCAGGAAGCTCGGCAAAGGCCTGGATATTGGAGGCCCCTTGAGAGACGCTTTCTGGTATCTGGAGCGCCTCCGTCTTCCCAGCTGTCGAGGAAGCGTTCATGGAATAAGGGAACCCAAGAGGCGGGCGCGCGCCGCCTCGCCATCCAGTCCTCCCAAGGAAAACAGCGCCCAAGGACCTTTTTCTTTTCCCTGGAATGCGCCAAGGAGAATCGCTTTGGTTTTGGTATTGCCTCCACAGAGTATGCCTTGCCAGCAAACCTGCCTTCCTGGTTGGTACAAGAGAAGGAACCCGTGTTGCGGACCAAGGCGCTCCCGAAGATTGCCTGCCGCTGCCGGGAGTTGTTGGATGTTTCCCTCGAGCTCATCCGTAGAGAGGGTGGCGATGGAGAGGCCGGCCGCTGGCAGATATTCGAGTTTCTGAAGGATTCGAGCTACAATGTTTTCCGTTGGAGGACTGGAGTTCACGAGCACGTCTTTCGCGGAGAAGCTGTCCGTGGCGAGCGTGAAGTATAGTTTCACGTCTGTCGCGCCTTTTTCGTAAGATATCTCGGAAATCCAGGGCGCAATCCCTCGAAGCGTAATCTGTACCGTTCTCCGTTTCATAGCTCCATGCTACCTAAGACCGCTCAAAAGTCAATTGAAGACGCATGAAATTCGTTTCCCATTCCCCTTGCGAAACGCATGTTGGGAGAGAAGAAAATAATGAGAACGGAAGCCGCCGTTGTAGCGTTCACGGGTCAACTCGGAAGCGGATGCTTAAGAACTTCTGGAGCTCGGATGGGAGCGGATTGTCCAAGACCCGAAGAACGCGGTTCTCGTGGAGCAGGCAGACCGCGCAGAATCCCTCCTCCCTTCTTCTGCGGTCCGCATTTCCTTCAGTACGAAGGGCGAGTGGAAGCAGATCTTGGAATATTGAAAAGGCAATATATGAGGTAGAATAGAAACGCGTTCGGTGCGGCAGTCCCCTTCCGGTGTCCGGGGAATTCCTGGCGGACCAAGGATTCCACCCTTAACGAGTCCATCTTTTCGGAAGACGAGCCGCATCGGACGCTGAATAGGATGTGTGAGGCCGGGCCTCACACATCCTATTCCCCTCCCCTTGCCCCCGTGTCCTTCTGAATTTTATGAAAAGGAAATACCCGTTTGCCGTAGGATCAATCTACCATATTTATAACCGGGGAGTTGCCAAATGCTCCATTTACGCAGAAGAGGGGGACTACTGGCGGTTTTTGCAGGGGCTTTGTCTGTTCAATGACGTAAAAAGCACAAACCGTGTGCTGTGGGAGCTTGAGCGCCAACGCGGAGAGCTGAATTTGAGGGTATTGCGCGACTACGTGGTAAACCCGGAGCACGAACGAGAAAAGCTCGTGCGGATTTTGGCGTACTGCATTATAGACAACCATTATCATCTACTCGTGGAAGAAATTCGCGAGGGCGGCGTAACGCAGTTTATGCATAAACTCGGAACCGGATATGCGGCATTTTTCAATAAAAAGCATGAGAGGGTTGGACCTCTATTCCAGGGCAGGTTTAAGAATGTACTAGTAGATAAAGACCTATATCTCCAATATCTACTGGTCTACATTAATGTGCTCAACCCGGCTAACTTTGTGGCGCCAAACTGGAAAGAAGAAGGCATAGGAAACGTGGAGAAGGTACTGCGCTATGCCGAAGAATACCCCTGGAGCAGCCATTTAGATTACCTCGGGTTTCGTAACTCCATTATTATAGAAAAAGGTATTTTTGAGCATATGTTCCCTGTGCCAAAAGCCTATCCTGATTTTGTTGCCGCGGTTCTCGCCGGAAAAAAGCATGAAGCAATTTCTCACCTCACCCTGGAGGATGTGTGAGGCCGGGCCTCACACATTCCGTGGTTCGTATTTTTTTCCACAAAGAGCCCGCAAGGGCGCATCTTGCAATAGTAATACAGAGATCAAGTACTACTTGGTCTTTCCCTTTTGGGGTACCATGGAATTATGCCAAAGAAAAAAGAGCGCCTTCTCGTTCTGGACGCGAACTCAATCATTCACCGGGCCTACCACGCCTTGCCTCCTTTGAGCACCTCGAAGGGTGAGCTGGTGAACGCGCTTTACGGGTTTCTTGCAGTGCTATTCAAGGCAGTAAAAGAAACGAGGCCTTCTTATGTGGCGGCGGCCTTTGATCTCCCAGGTCCCACCAAGCGTCAAGAGCGGTTTGGAGAGTACAAGGCGCAAAGGGTGGCGGCTCCCGATGAACTGTATGCGCAGATTCCTCTTGTGAAGGAGGCCTTGGCAAAGCTCGGGGTTCCCGTGTTTGAGAAGCAGGGGTATGAGGCAGACGACCTTTTGGGCACCCTAGCTGCCAAGGCGCCCAAGGGAGTGGAGACGGTGCTCGTAAGCGGAGACCTCGATATACTCCAGCTCGTGGATGGGAATACAAATGTGTACTACGCAAAAGGCGTACAGCAATCCCAGCTCTATGACGTGGACAAGGTAAGGGAGCATTTCGGAGGCCTGGAGCCAGGCCAGTTATCCGACTTCAAGGGGCTTGCGGGAGACGCCTCAGACAACATCCCCGGCGTGAAGGGGGTAGGGAAGAAGACCGCAATCCAGCTTCTTTCCTCATTTGGCACGCTTGAGGGCGTGTACGAGGCCTTGGGGGCAGGAGATCCTGCTATTTCCAAGGGCGTGGCAGAGAAGCTGAAGAAAGGCAAGGACCTTGCTTTCGTGAGCCGGGAGCTCGGCCGCATCGAGCGCGCCGTTCCCGTGGCATTTGATCTCCCCAAGCTTTCGTGGGGCTCCTTTGACAAGAAGGAAGTGCGGGAGTTTCTGGGCAGGTATGAGTTCCGCTCGCTTGCCGACCGGCTCCCCGAGCTTCGAGAGGAACACGAAGAACAGGATGGGGCCCGAGAGAAGATAGAGCGTCTTTTTGCGGAAGAGGTGCTTTCAGAGAAAGTGCGAGACCTCGAGCTCAAGCTCATTCCCGTACTTCGTTCCATGGAAGAATACGGCGTGAAGATAGATAGGGAGCATTTCCGCAAGCTTGCGCAAGAAATGGCAAAGGAGCTCAAGAAACAGGAGAAGGCGATACATGCGGCAGTCGGCCATGCCTTCAACGTAAACTCGCCCGCCCAACTTTCCCGGGTACTCTTTGAGGAACTCCACCTTTCCTCCAAGGGGCTGCGCAAGACCCCGAAAGGAGTCGTGTCTACGGCCTCCCCTGAACTGGAGAAGCTTCAAGGCCTTCATCCCATTGTGCGCAAGCTCTTTCAGTACAGGGAACTTTCTAAACTTTCCAACACCTATGCGATTCCCCTTCCCCGGGCGGCCGATGAGGCGGGAAGAATTCACACCCACTTTGATCAACTGGGTACAGCTACCGGGCGCATGAGCTCTTCTGCCCCGAATCTCCAGAACGTTCCCGCGCAAGGGGAATGGGGCAAGAGAATACGGGAAGGATTCGTGGCAGAACGAGGATGGAAGTTTGTCTCGTGCGACTATTCCCAGATGGAGCTTCGCATAGCGGCCCACCTTGCAGACGAAGAGAAGCTTCGGGAGGCCTTTGAGCGCGGGGAAGACATTCACGTGAGGACGGCTTCGGAGGTATTCGGCGTGAAGGCAGAGGATGTCTCCAAAGAAATGCGTGCCAGAGCAAAGGCCCTTAACTTCGGAGTGCTCTATGGCATGGGGGCTCGGGGGTTCGCCAGGGCCGCGGAGGTGTCGTACGAGGAAGCGCAGGCCTTCATAGACGCATATTTTGAGCGATTCCCCGGTATCCAGGGATATCTGGAGGGAGTTCTTGAGCAGGTCCGGGAGCTCGGGTACGCGGAGACCCTGTGGGGGAGAAGGAGGTATCTGCCCGATATACATTCGCGTACACCCCAGCTGCGCGCGGCGGCCGAGCGCATGGCAGTGAATCATGGGATACAAGGAACGGCCGCAGATATTACGAAGCAGGCGATGGTGGACATTTATGAGGCCTTCCGGTCAGACAAGAACGTGCGTATGCTCTTGCAGATTCACGATGAATTGTTGTTCGAAGTCCGCGATGATATACTACACCAAGTAGCTCCCGAATTTGCGCGGCTTATGGAGCGGGCCTGTTCCTTGCGTGTGTCTCTCCGAGCGGACGTGAAGGCGGGAGCAAATTGGCAGACCCTATCTCCCCTCTCCTGATGCGCATTTCCCTTACCGGAATCACCCGTGCGGTAGCTTTTCTCCTCATTACGGGGAGCGCTGTTTCCCTCTGGTTTGCCCTGCATGCGGAGGCGTCCCTTACCTTGATGTGCGCCTCGCTTACGGGCATTGCGTCTACTGTTGTTCTCGTGTTCCTTGTGAGCAGAGGCGTACTTCTTCCTATTATGAAGATGCGTAAGGCGATTCGCAGGGCAGCCGGAGGAGATTTGACCGTGCGCGTTCCTCCGGCCCGACTTACAGAACTGCGCTCTCTTACGCGCGAGCTCAACGATATGCTCTCTCGGCTCGCCACAGAGAAAGGGGAGGTGAAGGATGTGCGCAATATTTTTGAGGTCCGCGTGCGCGCCCGTACCCGGGAGCTTGAAGAGTTGACCGGCAATTTGGAACAGAAGGTGCAAGAGCGCACGGAAGCCATGGAAGAAAAGATGAAAGAGCTTGAGAGGTTCCGACGTCTTGCCGTAGGCAGGGAACTTCGTATGGTAGAACTCAAGAAAGAGCTCCGGCAGCGCAAGGAACGCTTGGGGGAGGAACTAGAGGAATCTCTTGCCGCGCCCAAGCCCTAACACCAATGTTATGATTATACAAAAGGAACTCGCCAACATTATGCGACTGCCTGGCAAGGTGCGTGGGGTGGTGTTTAAGACGGACGCAGAGTACATACGTTCCAAGGAAGGAGAGGAGGGCCTGCGGAATGTACAGGAGAAACTTAAGGAATGGGGTTGCCCCATTCCTTATCTGGAAGGCAAGAACACGGAGTGGTATCCCATTGGTCTTCGCGCCCTTTCAATACTCGCCGCGAAGGAAGTGTTCGGGTGGGGAGATGAGGTCATATTCGATATGGGCCATGCGGCCCCACAGTATTCCTTTATGGTGAAGTTCCTCATGCGCTACTTCCTTACTTTGCGCAAGACCTACGAGAAGAGCCCGGAGTATTGGCCTACTCATTACACCATAGGAAAGCTTGAGGCCCCGGATTACAACGAGAAGGAAAAGTACTTCGTGCTCCGGCTCCGGGATTTTACCCTGCACCACGCGCTGTGCCCGTACTACGCGGGCTACTTCTTGCGGATTGCGGAATTCGCCTCCACCTATTCAAATATGCGAGTTGAAGAACGAGCTTGCTCGCACAAGAAATCATCCGCCCACGAGTTCGTAGTTAGATGGAATTAATGCTTCCCAAGAGATGAGGAATACCGATCCCCGCATCTCCAAGCGTCTTCCCGAAGACCCAAAAGGGACTTTTCAGGAGGACGTGTTCGTGCTTGAAGAATATATTCAGGACCTCTGGAGGTTTTTCCCTCTCCCCATTTGTTATGTGAACCCCGTGCACCGTATCCTCGAGGTCAACGAAGCATTCCTGGAGTTCACCGGCTACACGAACAACGAGATTATAGGCACGTATGCGTTCCAACTTTGGAAGGGAGCGAAGGAGGGAAGCGCGCTCGAAGAGGAACTCCTCAAACGCGACCACTTTGAGCGGGAAATTATACTTACCACCAAGGAGGCATCGCGCATTCCCATACGCCTGTACGCCCAGCTCCGGAGGGATTCCGCAGGCGAGGTTATCGGGTACTTCCTTGCCCTGGTAGACATTACGCGGGAGAAAGAGTTCTCCGGGCAGCTGGAGGAGAAAGTGCAGGAGCGCACCAAACAGTTAGAGGATATGAGGAGCGCTCTTCTCAATATGCTCGAGGATACGGAAGAGGCGCGGAAGAGAGCGGAGGGAGATCGCAACCGTACCCGCGCTATCATTACGAATTTCCCGGATGGGCTCCTTGTACTCGACGCCAGCCAGCACGCGGAACTTGTAAACCAAGCGGCCGAGCGCATGTTTGATGTGAAGGCCCGCGACATTCTCGGCAAATCCCTAGATCAACTCAAGCTCTTTTCTACTATCCTGCCGCTCGTGGAACTCTACGAGGCGAGTGAGGGGGGGGTTTCCCATAAAGAGCTCGAGATGGCAGGAGGGAAGGTAGTCGTGGTTTCTGCCCTGCCTCTCCAATTCGGCGAGGAGTTTCGGGGAGCGATACTCGCCCTTCACGACATCACGCGCGAGAAAGAGGTGGAACGCATCAAAACGGAATTTGTGTCGCTTGCGGCCCATCAGCTCCGCACGCCGCTCTCCGCTATTAAGTGGACTATCAGCATGCTGTTGGACGAGGGAGGGGGCAAGAATTTGACAGAGCAGCAGCGGGATTACTTGAGGAAGACCTACCGATCCAACGAGCGCATGATACTTCTAATCAATGACTTGCTGGATGTTACGCGGCTTGAGGAGGGGAAGTATTTGTACAAGCCCGAGTTCGGGCAGATTGATGCCCTTCTGAAAAACGTGGTAGAATCGCATCAGGGGGAGGCGAAAAGAAGAGAGGCGAAGCTTAAGCTGGAGCTTCCTTCCAAGGGACCCATTCGCATCCTCATGGATGCGGAGAAGATACGCCTCGTATTTCAGAACCTTCTTGAGAACGCCCTGAGCTATACATTCAAGGGGGGCACCATTACCGTTTCTTTGTACCTTCGGGGCGGGGACGAGGAAGTGGAAGTAGTGGTGCAGGATACCGGTATGGGTATCCCCCAGGGACAGCAGCGTCGGGTGTTCGAGAAGTTCTTTCGGGCCACGAATGCAAAAAAGGTGGATACGGAAGGGTCCGGCCTCGGTCTGTACCTCGCCAAGAACATCGTGGAGGCGCACGGAGGCACGATATGGTTTGAGTCGCAGGAAGGACAAGGCGCGACTTTCCATGTGGTGCTCCCTGTGAAGAAAGAGATTGAAGAATTCCTTAAGACGTTCTAGAATGGCTATATGAAGCGTGTCTTATTGATAGAAGACGAAGAACTGATATCCGCGCTTCTCGCCAAGAAACTGTCGGAAGGGGGGTATGACGTTACCGTGGCAGGAGACGGGGAGGAGGGTATCGTGAAGGCAAAGATGCAGAACCCCGACATCGTGCTCCTCGACATGATGCTCCCTCGTATGAACGGCCTCGAGGTTTTGCAGGAAATGCGTGATGACGCGGACTTGAGGGATACCCCCGTGATTATCATTTCCAATTCCGGCCAGCCCGTAGAGATTGAGGCAGTAAGAAAGCTGGGCGCGAAGGACTGGCTCGTGAAGACAAACTTTGACCCAGGAGAGGTACTCGAAAAGGTGCGCAGCTACATAGGATAGGACCTTTTCCCCATATGGCAAAAATACTTATTGTAGAAGACGACAAGTTTCTTCGGGAGCTCATCGTCCAAAAACTCGCCAGCGAAGGCCACGAGATTGTGGAAGCGGTGGATGGAGAGGAGGGAGTGAGAAAGATCAAGGAAGAGGTCCCCCAGCTCGTGCTCCTTGATATCATACTGCCCGGTATTGATGGCTTTGAGGTTCTCCGTCAGATAAAAGCGGAGCCCACGACCGCGAACGTGCCCGTGCTCATTCTCTCGAACCTCGGCCAGCAAGAGGACGTGGAGAAGGGCCTCCAGCTTGGGGCCGCCGACTATATCATTAAGGCGCACTTCACGCCGGGGGAGATTATTGAGAAGATCAACACGGTTCTGAAGTAATGCTTATCTTTCTGTGGGGCGCAGATACCTGGCGTTCCCGAAAACGTCTCGGGCAGCTGCGCTCGCGCTACTTGGAAATCGCCCCTCGCGCCCCACATGAGAAGTGGTGGGAAGGCAAAGAGGCGAATCTGGGGGAACTCCAGGAGGAACTGGCGGCCCCATCCCTATTCCAAGACAGGCGCTTTTTTGTTCTTCGCAACGTTCTTTCTCATACGGGACTACTCCCTTTTCTTAAGGCAAGGATCGCGGTCCTCCAGGCAGACGACCCAATTGTCGTGGTGTGGGAAGAGGAGGTAAGCCAAACAAGTCCGGCCTTCCAGTTCCTTGCCTCGTACGCAAAGCTTCATGAGGATTTTCCCCTTCTGGAGGGGAAAAAGCTGGAACGAGAACTTCAGCGCATAGCTGCGGCACGGGGCGCCTCCCTTTCCCCGAAGGCCTCTGTCCTGCTCCGCGAGGAGCTGGGAAGCGACCTGTGGAGAGCGGAGCAAGAGATATGCAAGCTCTCTTCCTTTGTCTTGCCCTCTAGGATTATTGAAGAAGACCACGTGCGCAAGCTTATCTCTCCTTCCTCGGAGGCCCGTGCCTTTGATGTGCTCGACGCCATTGCGGCGAAGAAAACAAAAGAAGCCCTGCGGCTTCTGAAATCTCTGGAACTTGCCGGTACCGTGCCTCTCGTATTTCTCTCCATGCTCCTCTCGCAATTCCGAAATTTGCTGGTGCTTAAAGAATTAGAGATGCGCGGACTCACGCCAGCAAGTATTGCGCAGAAAAGCGGCGTCCACCCTTTTGTTCTCCGCAAACTGTCTCCCGCCTTGAGTTCTCTAACTCTCGTGCGTCTTAAAGAGCACTATCGTCACCTGCTTGAGCTGGAGAGAGCGATGAAAATCGGGGCAACGGAAGGATTCCGGTCTTTTGAACGCTTTATTTTCCTGCTCTCCGGAGGGCGCCCATGAGGCGGGACTTCACGCGAGATGCCGTTTGTTTCTTAATCACCCCTGCTTTTGCTGCCTTATCAAGAACCTTAGATGCTTGAGGGAGCAGGGCTTTCACTTCCTCTGTTTTGCCCTCAAGAAGAAATGCCCTCGTCTGTTTGAGGGTCTTTTTCATGGCGGTCTTGCGCGCCATATTCCTTGCCCTGCGCTTTTTGGATTGCCGGAGGCGTTTTTTTGCGGATTTGATAATTGGCATAGTTTAGTTTAGGGCTTGCAACTCGTAGAGAGCGAGGCAATAAATTACCAAACAAGCTCGCGCAGGCGATTTAGCACGGTTCCGAGCTTGCGAGGATAAATCGCCGAGCGGGCAGACCGCCCCGCGCGCTGGCGCGGGGACGAGTCGGTTGTTTGGAATTTCGTTGCCGAGCTATCTCTTTGTATCATCTTTCGCTTGTTCTAGCAAGTCCCGGAGCTCGGCTGCCCTCTCAAAGTCCAAACCCGCCGCCGCCTTTTTCATCTCTTTCTCGAGGAGCGCGGGGTCTTGGGCGGAAGCGAATTCCGCCTCCACCGCCTTCTTCTTGGTGTCTCCGAGTTGCCAGGGTCGTATGGCCTTGATAATGGGCGCGGGAGTAATGCCGTGTTTCTTGTTGTGGGCAAGTTGGATAGCCCTTCTCCTTTCCACCTCGTGAATTGCTTCCCGCATGGACTCTGTTTCCTTGTCTGCGTAGAGTATAGCCCTTCCTGCGGGATGTCGAGCCGCTCTTCCCATGGTCTGAATAAGCGTGGTCTTATTGCGCAGGAACCCTTCCTTGTCCGCGTCCAGAATAGCTACGAGCGCTACCTCGGGCAGGTCCAGGCCCTCCCGGAGAAGATTGACGCCTACGAGTACGTCGAATTTTCCCCTCCTGAGTTTCTCCAAGATGAGGGGACGTTCTAGTGTTTTTATCTCCGAGTGGAGCCACTGGGTTTCGACGCCGCGTTCTTGAAGATAGGAGGCAATGTCTTCTGCCAACCGCTTGGTCAGGGTGATCACCAGGGCCCTCTGATTTTGTTCCTTGAGGCGCCTTATCTCTCCAAGCACATTTTCCATTTGTTTGCTTGTGGGACGAATCTCGATTGCGGGTTCCGGAAGTCCGGTGGGTCGAAGCAGCTGTTCGGCGATACGGTCGCGCCCTGCTTGCTGGAGCTCCCAGTTCCCGGGGGTTGCGGACACAGAGATAAGGTAGGGAGCGCGTTCCAGGAATTCCTCAAAGTTCAGGGGTCTGTTGTCCGCCGCCGAAGGAAGGCGGAAGCCGTGTTCCACGAGGGCCTCTTTTCTCATGCGGTCTTGCACCGACATGGCGCGCAGTTGGGAATATGCAAGATGGCTTTCGTCCACAAATACAAGAAAGGAATCTCCGAAGTAATCCAAGAGCGTAAATGGCGCCTCCCCGGGCCTGCGGAATTCCATGTGTCGTGAGTAGTTCTCGATGCCGTGGCAGTACCCGGACTCCTCTATCATTTCGAGGTCGTAGTTCGTTCTCTGTTCCAGCCGTTCCGCCTCCAGGTTCTTCCCTTGTAAGCGGAATTCCTTGAGGCGTTCCGTGAGCTCGGAGCGGATGTTCCGAAGCGCAATCTTTAGCTTGTCTTCTGGGGTTACCCAGAACTTTGCGGGGAAGAGCCGATATGAGGTTGGGGAAGCGACATCGCCAGAGCGAAGCGTCGGGTAGGCCGTGGGTATGGCGTCGCTGAGCGAGGCGATGTCGCTTCTTCCCTCGCGAACCGCAGTTATTTCAAGCATTTCGATCTTGTCACCGGAGAACTCTATCCTTATAAGTTCTTTCCCTGTGACCGCGTGCACTTCCACGACATCGCCCCGTACCCTGAAGGTTCCAGGGAGGAATTCTATGTCGTTGCGCTCGTATTGCAGGGAGGCGAGGTGGCTTAGCAGGGCCCTCCTCGTAAGTAGCTGGCCCTGCCGGAGCTCCAGGGAAACCTTTTGGTACTCCTCGGGCGAGCCAATGTTGTAAATACAGGAAACAGAGGCCACCACGATGACATCTTTCCTCTGGAGCACTTCTTGTACTGCCTCGTGGCGCATGCGATCCAGAATCTCGTTCACCTTCGCATCCTTTTCAATGTAGGTGTCGCTCTGCGGGATGTACGCCTCTGGCTGGTAGTAGTCGTAGTAGGAAACAAAGTAGTGTACTTCGTTGTCAGGGAAGAACTCTTTAAGCTCCTGGTACACTTGAGCCGCCAATGTTTTATTCGGCTCCAGCACGAGCACTGGCTTCTGCGCCCGTTCCATAACCCAAGCCATGGTGGCGGTTTTTCCAGAGCCCGTCACGCCCAAGAGCACCTGATGGGGGACACCGGCCCGCACTCCTTTTGCGAGCTTTTCTATTGCCTGGGGCTGGTCGCCCGTGGGGGAGAATTCGGAAACAAGCCGGAATTTCATAAACATATCATTATACCACACATTGAGAAGTTTGTCTTTTTCCGGTACACTACACCTATATGATTGCCTACCTTAAGGGAAGGGTCCTACAAAAAGGAGAAGGGTTTGCGGTGCTCATAACAAATGGAGTGGGGTATAAGGTGTGGGTGGGAGATCAGGTACTCCAAGTTCTTCGAGAGCAGGAGGAGGCAGAGGTTTTTTGCGCCATGCGTATTAGAGGGGATACCGTTGCGTTGTTTGGTCTCCCGAGCTTTGAGGCCCTCGCCCTTTTTGATACGCTGGACGCCATATCCGGAGTGGGACCCAAGGCGGCCCTTTCTCTTGCTTCCCATGGGAGCATGGAAGAACTCAAGAAGGCGCTCCAAGAAGGGAAGACCAGGGGCATTGGAACCAAGAAGCTTCAGAAGATACGCCTTGAATTAGAGGGGAAGATAGACCCTGTCTCCAAGGCGGGAAGAGATGAGGCGCTTGATGGGCTGGTGGCGCTTGGTTTTACAAAAAGGGAGGCGCAGGAAGCGCTTTCCAAGGTTTCGTCCTTCCTTCCTCTCGAGGAAAGGATAACGGAAGCCCTGAAGGTGG
>JAHIUP010000035.1 GCA_018816925.1 Patescibacteria group bacterium | reverse complement strand
TCTGCAAACTTCCGTCCGCTTTCTCATCAAAGCCAGCTGGAACCCCGAGGCACTTCTCGAGCGTCTCTTGAAGAACTCCCGCGTATGCCTTCTTATCCTTGCCCAAACAAAGAATAATGCGGTTCGGGCTTCTCTTTTGGAAACTCCAACAGCCATCCCCCATGAACCAGCCAAGGAGATAGGCAAGATGTTCGTCAAGAACGAATTCCCTCTGCACGCGCCTTGTATGATTGTGGAGGTAAAGTTCCACATCCGCTGGGATAGCAGAAAGCGCGGGAAGAGGGACGAAAAGCGCGTTCAGGGGCGGTTCATTGGAAGGAATGCGAAGCCGTCCCAGATAATCGGCAAACGAAGAGAAACGAGGCATCACGTTATCTGTTTTTTCCTCCCACTGCTGAATAACGGTTTTGCCCACTCCTATGGCTTCAGCCATGCGGAAACGCGAGAAACCCTGCTCCATACGTCTTGCTTTGAGTGTTGTCCACACTTCAGGAGAAATACTACACCAGGCATTCGGAGGAATGGTTCTGTGAAACTCCTGTGCAGGAAGTTTGGCTGCGATACTCGGAGCGAAAGCAGAATCCTTGAGGGTCTCGGTAATGTCAATGGAAACACGCTCCTTATCCATGCGGGGGAGGCGCTTGGGGAGTACCACAAAGTCCCCCGCGCGAATCTCTTTCGTAGGGAGCGTCTGGAGTTCACCCTTGCGTACCACGAACACGCTGTGGTGGCCAGTAACCTCAAGAGTGTAACCCTTATGGGTTCGTATCTCATAGAGAGGGGTACGGAGCGGATGGCGGATAGTTTTGGCAATGGGACGGAGTGAGAACTTCTTTCTGCGCGAATTGTAGGCAAATATAGAATACCTATTTGTGTCATCGCACTCCTTCTCCACGAATTCCCCTATGCGCACGAGTCGCAGCTCCTTGCGCTTGCGATCATACACGAACATGGGAGTATCCCCGGTGACGCTGTCCGCGTCCGTCATGATAACAATCTTATGATAACGAAGCTTCTCTATATTGAAATCTTCCGCGATAGCCGCTCCCAGAGCTATCACAAGGGCCTTGATTTCCTTGGAGGCAAGAATCTTATCCAAACGCGCGCGCTCCACATTAAGGATTTTTCCCCGGAGTGGAAGAATCGCCTGGAACAGCCGGTTTCGCGCCATCTTACTGCTTCCTCCAGCCGACTCCCCCTCCACGATATAAATCTCGGATTCCGCAGGGTCCTTGGAGTTGCAGTCAGCTAACTTCCCAGGGAGTGCGAGTCCCTCAAGTATTCCCTTGCGGAGTACGGTCTGGCGAGCCGCCTTGGCCGCCTTCCTCGCCTTGGAGGCAAGCAGACATTTCTCAATAATTGCGCGAGCGTCCTGGGGGTTGCGCTCCAGGAAATCATTGAGGCCTTCCGCGGCGGCCGCCTCCACTGCCGGCCTCACCTCCGGATTTCCGAGCTTCTCTTTGGTCTGCCCCTCAAACTGGGGATCCTGAAGCTTCACGGACACGGCAGCGGTAAGCCCCTCCCTCACGTCATCTCCGGTTAGGGCTTCTTCACCCTTGAGGAAGTTGTTCTTCTTGGCGTAATCATTGAGCGTGCGCGTAAGGGCGGTGCGGAATCCCGTGATATGAGTGCCTCCTTCCGGGGTAAGAATGTTGTTGGCGAATCCTTCCTCAAAGGTCTCGTACTCTTCGGTGTACTGAAAGGCAATCTCAATCTTTATGCCATCCTGGTCTCCTTTAGCATAGAAGACATTATCGTGCTTGGCTGCGTTCCCCCGAAGGAGATACGTAACATAGGCAGCCAATCCCCCTTCAAAATAAAAGGAGTACGGGGTTCCCTTTCCCTCGCGTTCGTCCACAAAGGTCATACGGATGCCCGCGGTGAGGTACGCTTGCTGGCGCATGTGATCTTGAATACGCTTTGCGTCAAATCGGATGTCCTTAAAGATTTCCCCGTCTGGTTCAAAGAGCACCATGGTCCCCGTGTTCCTGGCCTTGCCGGTCTTTTTCACGGGACCCTTAGGTTTCCCTCGCGAATACTCCTGCGCGTAGGAAAACCCGTCCCTATGAACCTCTACCTTCAAGTAGGAAGACAGGGCATTCACCACAGAAACCCCCACACCATGAAGCCCGCCCGACACCTGGTAGGCCTTGCCCCCGAACTTTCCTCCCGCGTGCAATACGGTCATGACGGTCTCAAGCGTGGATTTCTTGGTCTGGGGGTGCTTCTCAATAGGAATGCCTCTTCCATCGTCTTGCACCTGCACGCGATTACCCGGCAAAAGCCGGAGCACGATATTCTTTGCGTACCCCGCCATCGCCTCGTCTATGCCATTGTCAAGAACCTCCTTAACCAGATGATGGAGACCATCGGGACCCGTGGAACCAATGTACATTCCTGGACGTTTGCGCACGGGCGCCAAACCCTCAAGTACCTGGATATCTTTTGCTCCGTATTCTGAGTTTTTTGTACTTTTCTTTGTTGCCATGTGAATTAGCGAAGTTGAGCTCCAAACTGCTGTGCCGTCTGCTTGTACACCTCCTGTTGCAGCTTGTCCACCTCCTCATTGGTGAGAGTTCTCTCGGTACTGCGATATACAATGTGCCAGGTGTAGCTTACCTTGTCTTTGCCAAACTTTTCTTCGTCCTCATACTTGTCAATCAGCTGGACTTCCTCAACCAATTCCCCTCCAATGTCCCGGAGAAGGTCAAAGTAGTTGTTGGGGACAAAATCCTGCCCCACCACAAAAGAGATGTCTCTCGTGATAAGAGGATATTTACTCACCTCAACGTATTTTTGGTCAAGATGAAGCTGTTTTTTAACCCTGGGGTCTTCAGACCATAAGAGCCGAATGTCGGGCAGGTTCATGCTAAGCAAGGCAAGTCGCTCCAGACCAAACCCAAAAGCCCAGCCGTTATACTCATCAGCAGAAACGCCAAAGTTTCTCAACACGGCAGGGTGAACAATGCCAGAGCCCAGAACCTCAATCCACCTGTCGTCCCTTAAGATTTCCATCTCTATGGAAGGGTCAGTGTATGGGAAGCTGTCTTTGTTGAAACGATACTGAATGTCTTTTCCGTAAATGGCCTGAGCAATTTCAGCAAGCACATCCTGCAAATCCTGAACTCCAAGAACCCTGGTGCTCTTTGGAACCAGATGCCAACCGTCCATCTGATGAAACACGTTCATGTGCTTTCGGTCAATCTCATCTTTTCGATACACTTTACCCCAAGACAGCGCCCCTATGGGAAGGCGCTTTTCAATCTTGTTCCGTACCGCCTGTTCTTGGAGCTGGTA
>JAHIUP010000034.1 GCA_018816925.1 Patescibacteria group bacterium | reverse complement strand
GCTGTTTGAGGGAAGTGTGTTGGCGAACATGCGTTGGCTTTGGAGATAATATATATGAATCTACTTCGCTTCTCACGGTGGTATTTCTTTTTCTCGAGCTTACTCATAGCTGGGTCGTTGGGAAGCGTTGTGTTCTTGGGGATAGATTTTGGCATTGAGTTTACAGGCGGCAGCATTCTCCAGATTACCTATTTAGAGGAGCGTCCGCCTGTTTCTGACGTGCGGGAAACTCTTACCGCTCTCGGCGTGGGAGAGTTTCAGGTGCAGGAGCTTGGAGAACGCGGCATGATTCTCCGTACGGGTCCCCTGGCTCCCGAACAAGAGATTGCCTTGCGAGGGGCCTTTGGGGAGCAGGTAAGAGAAGAGAGATTTGAGAACGTGGGGCCTGTGGTGGGAAGGGAGCTTAGGGAAGCAACCCTCTTTATGCTCGCCTTGGCCGCCCTTGCAATTATCATTTATATCACCTTGGCTTTTCGCCGTATTACCGAGCCCCTCCATTCTTGGCAGTACAGCTTAGCTGCCTTCATTCCCTTGGTGCACGACGTGCTCTTGCCCCTTGGGGTTATTTCTCTCCTGGGAGCTGAAAGGGGAGCCGTCTTCACCATTCCTGTTGCCGTCGCCCTCCTCACGGTATTCGGCTACTCCGTGAACAACACAGTGGTGACCTTTGACCGCATCCGAGAGAACCTGTTTCTTCAAAAGGGCTTTGATTTCAGGGATACGGTTTCTCAAAGTATGCGTCAAACTCTTCCCCGTAACCTGAATACTTCCCTTACAACCCTCTTTGTAGTGGCCTCCCTCTTGTTTTTGGGAGGCGAGACGCTTTGGCTGTTTGCGGCAACCCTATTCGTGGGGATTGCGGCCGGAACCTACTCCTCTTTGTTCCTTGCCCCCTCCTTCCTTGTCTTATGGAGCCGTTTACGAGCCCCCGAAGCTTGACAACTTCCTTGAAATGGTGTTCCATAGGAAGAACGAGAATGTATGAGGTCTTCACCGGAAGTAATTATTGGAGAATTGCTCAAGGGATTCGACGAGAGAACTCGCGCAGTACTTGAGCGTAGGTTTGGGCTCTCGGGCCAGGAACCCGAAACTCTTGAGGCAATCGGTTCCTCTTGGGATATTACGAGGGAGCGCGTGCGCCAGATTGCCGTATCCGGGCTCGCAGAGGCGAGAGGGGAAGCCAAGAGAAAAGGCGACGGCGTGGGGCTTACTAGGTTGCTCGCTTCCGTAAAAGATGCCCTGAAAGGATTTGGGCACGTGAAACGCGAAGATCTCCTGCTGGAAGCTCTGCAAGCGGGGACCTCGCGCCCGCACGTGCTCTTTTTGATGTGCATTGGAGAAGGACTCGTTCCCTATAGGGAAACCGGAGAGTATCATGCTTACTGGAGTTCCCGAAACGACATGGGAACAGAGTTGCTCCAGCTCCTTCGTTTGCTCCACGGAGAGCTCGCAGATAAAGGCAGGTCTCTTGGAGAGCGTGAGCTTCTCTTGCGTACTAAGGACCTCCGCGGTCTTCCACAGGGCCTTTCCCCTCGGGGATTTGTTTCAGCTCTTGAAGTATCCAAGGAACTCATGAAGGGATACGATGGAACCTGGGGGCTTCGCAGTTGGCCTGAGACCAATCCAAAGGGGGTACGGGAAAAGGCGTACCTCGCCCTTAAACAAGCGGGCGAACCTCTCCATTTTCGGGACATTGCCTCTCGGGTGGAGCGGCTCCAGGAACTTTTGTTCCCCGAAGCGGCTAAACCCGTGCTCTCCCAGACCGTGCACAACGAACTTATTAAAGATGAAAGGTTTGTGCTCGTGGGAAGAGGTATCTATGGCCTAATAGAATGGGGCTATCTAAAGGGTACGGTGAGAGAAGTGCTTTCCGTACTTCTCCGCCAGGCCCGTAAGCCCTTGCCCCGAGAAAAGCTGCTGGAACTGCTTGCCGCACAGCGGCAGGTAAAAGAGAGCACGGCGCTTCTTACCCTGCAAGACCGTTCTGTGTTCTGCAAGGATTCTCTTGGAAGATACTATCTCTTGACCTAATGTTTTCTATTTTTGTCTCTACTGTGTGGTTTGGACTCGGAATCGTGTGGGACTTCCTTTCCACATGGTGGTGGCTTTTTCTTCCGTTCCTCATGGTGAAACCCGTCACTTCCCTGTGGAGGTTTTGGCGCATGGAGGTGTACGACGCTACAAACCTCAAACCTATTATGTGGGAGGTGAGGATCCCGTCCTCCGAAATCACGAGGCCCTTCAAGGCAATGGAAAGCGTGTTCATGGGATTCTGGCAGGTGTATGACCCTCCGAACCCGCGCGAGAAATGGATTGAAGGCCAATCCACCCCTTCCGTATGCATAGAAATGGTTTCAGTGGAAGGGGAGATTCGTTTTTACCTTAGGGGCGCAAAAAAGGACCGGCGTACGCTCGAGAGCGCGGTATACTCCCAGTTTCCGGAGGCCGAACTTATAGAGATAGAGGATTATACGAACTCTCTTCCCTCTACCATTCCCAATAAGGAATGGGAGCTTTACGGCACGGACTTCAAGTTCCGCAAAAATGCCGTGTATCCCCTACGAACATACGTGCAGTTTTTTGAGCCAACCCCCGAGTCCAAGGAAGAGCAGCGTGTGGATCCCATGGGAACGCTCCTTGAGGGGCTTTCAAAGATGGGGCCCGGAGAGCATATGTGGATTCAGTTGGTTTTGGAGCCCATCACGGTGAATGAGCATGACTTTGTTAGTGAGGCAGAGGGAATCGTAAACAAGCTCGTGAAACGTCCGGAGGATGCGAAGGCGCCTTCCACGGCTTCCGACATGGAAGCGGTGTTCAGCCAGCTTGCCACAGGCAAGGAGCCCGTACGGGTAGAGGAGAAGCCCCGGGAGTTCTCCTACCCTGAAATGCAGCTCACGGCGGGAGAGCGGAATATCGTGAGGGGCGTGGAAGAAAAGGTGAGCAAGCATATGTTTAAGGCCACCCTGCGTTTCCTGTACATTGCCAAGCGCGAGAAGTTCTTCTCTCCTTCCAAGGCGCTTCCCATGAGCTATTACAACCAGTTTTCCACGGAGAATATGAACGGTCTTATGCCTGATGCCAGAACGGGGACCAAGGTGAAGACCTTCAAGGCGTGGTTTATTGACCGGCGGCGCATGTTTCACAAGAAGCGTCATATCTTGAGACAGTATAAGATGCGCGTGCCCTATGATTTTCCCAAGGGGGGCCATCCCTTGCTTCTGAATACGGAAGAGCTTGCGTCTCTCTTTCACTTCCCGGGTAAGCAGATAGCTCCGGGAGCGGCGATTGAACGCATTCAATCAAAGAAGGGGGAGGCGCCTCCGGAAATTCCCACGGAGTAGTAGGTTTTTATGCTCGGCAATAGCATTCGTTCTATGTACTACAAACTACATACTACAAACTGATGTCAGCTATTACCTTTTTCGCGGAGACCAATTTTCGTAATCAGAGAAGGAAATTCGGCATCAAGGAAGATGACCGGAGGCGGCATTTTTATGCTATAGGGAAGACCGGCATGGGCAAGACCGAGATGCTCAAGGGTATGGCTGTGCAGGACATTCAGCAGGGAAGGGGAGTGGGATTCGTGGACCCGCACGGAGAGGCGGTGGAAGGACTCCTTGATTTTGTGCCAGCCGAGCGCGTGCAG
>JAHIUP010000033.1 GCA_018816925.1 Patescibacteria group bacterium | reverse complement strand
CACTGTGTCTTTTGCGATGTCCCTCAACATCTCCTCTCCTATGCGGGACATTTTTGCTTCTGTATATCTTGAAGCGGCTGGTGGGTCCCCGTCCACCGAGCCAAAGTTACCCTGACCCTGCACCAAAGGATAGCGCATAGAGAAATCCTGGGCGAGACGCGCCATGGTATCGTACACGGCCATATCCCCATGGGGATGATACCGGGCAAGACAGGTACCCACAACGGTGGCCGACTTCCGGAATCTTGCCGCGTGCGTAAGACCTTCCTCCTGCATCACATAGAGAACGCGCCGGTGCACGGGCTTAAGACCATCCCGCACATCCGGAAGCGCCCGGGCCACAATGACGGACATCGCATAATCCAGATACGAGGTCTGCATCTCCTCAACCAGCTCCCGAGGGCGCACCCCTCCAAGAGCAATCTCGGATTCCCTGTTGTTGTTTGCGTTTTTCTTTGGCATACTGCTTTTTCTCAATAAAAGAAATTCGAAATACGAATATAACGCGAGCTATAAACTATGTTTTCGAAATACGAAACAAATTCTAAATCTTAATATTCAAAATAAGAAACGGCTGCATTGTTTTTGTTTTGGTCATTTGAATTTCTGCCATTCGTGCTTGTTTCGGATTTCGGATTTCGTGCTTCTGGTTTAGAGCTAAAGCTGTAGCACCACCACATGGGTCCCTTCAGCGGGAAGGTCCTTCTTCTTAAGTAGAAGCTTCTGCTGCGGCTCCGTCTCTCGAACCCCCATGACCTTAAGAAACCTCTCTACCCCTTCCAGCTTCACCTTAAGATGAGGTACGGCATAATGCATGGGGATTACGAGACGAGGTTCTATCTGTCCCACGATATGCGCCGCCTCCTTGGCGTCTATGGTAAAAGTACCGCCCACGGGCACGAACAGCACATCTACCTGTCCTATCTGCTCTACCTGCTCGGAGGAAAGCTCTGTCTGCCCCAGGTCTCCCAAGTGGCAAAGCCGCATGCCTTCCTCCTCAAGAGTGAATATGGTATTGAGCCCGCGCTCTTTCCCTTCCGCATTATCATGGAAAGAGGAAATCCCCTGCAATACTACTCCCTGCACCTCATATTCTCCAGGAGAAGAGGCCACAAAAGGAGTACCCTTGATGGCCTTGAGGTTGTTATGGTCTTCATGCTCATGAGTCACGAGCACCAAGTCCGCTTCCGCCGGAGTGAGACGAAGCCCCACGCTCTCCCCGTAGGGATCTATAACCACCCTCACTTGTTCTTGCCTCCCCCTGGTAAAGGTAATAAAAAAGCAGGACTGGCCTTTCCACATAATCTGCATAATGCCTCTATTCTAGCACATTTCCCCCGATATTCCAAGGAGGAAAGGCGCTGCTTGACCCCCATGCCCTTCTTGAGTATAGTGTGATGGTATGGTAAAAACGCAAGGAATAAAAACCCCATTCGTCCGCAAGGTGGAGTTCCCCAAACCCTATAAGATAGGGGATATCGCGGAGGGTCCTATCGTGGGGATTGGAAGATCTGCTATTTATCTAAACCTTGGAGCCAGGGGCACGGGCATCATCTATGGAAGAGCGTTCCTCGAGGAAAAAGACCGGCTTCGGGACGTGAAGATGGGAGACACGCTTGCCGCAAAAATCCTGGAGCTCGACAACGAGAACGGCTATGTGGAACTCTCTCTCAAGGAAGCGGGCCGCCAGCTCGCCTGGGAACAGCTCAAAGAAAAGAAGGAGAAGGAAGAAACCATTCATGTAAGAATCACGGGGGCAAATAGGGGAGGCCTATTGGCGGAGGTCTCGGGGGTACCGGCATTCCTCCCAGTATCCCAGCTTGCCGCAGAACACTACCCCAAGGTGGAAGGAGGGGACCCGAACAAAATCCTCGAAGAGCTTCAGAAGTTCGTTGGTGAAGAGCTGGAAGTGAGCGTGGAGAGTATTTCCCCTTCAGAAAACAAGCTCATACTTTCTGAACGCGCAAAGGAGCGCTCCCGCATAAAGGAAATTCTGGAGAGGTACCCCGTAGGGACAACAGTGGAGGGAGAGATTACGGGCATCGTTGACTTCGGGGCATTCGTCACCTTCGGGGAAGAGAAGATAGAGGGCCTCATTCATATCTCCGAAATTGACTGGCAAATTATCGACGACCCGAGCCAATACCTCAAGATGGGAGACAAAGTAAAGGCCAAGATTATTGATGTTGCGGGAGGAAGGGTCTCCCTTTCTCTTAAAGCCCTCAAAGACGACCCCTGGAAGGGCATGGAAGAGAAATACCAAAAGCTGGATATCGTGCAAGGTAAGGTCACAAAGCTCAATCCATTTGGAGCGTTTGTGGAGGTGGAGTCGAAAATCCAGGGGCTGGCCCACATTTCCGAGTTCGGCACGAAAAAACACCTTGAAGAAAAACTTGAAGTGGGAAAAACCTACTCATTCCAAATTCTCGACCTTAACACGGAGGAGCACCGCATGACCCTCAAGCCCTTAGAATCCTCCTCCTCGCGGCCAAAGCCAGAAGAGAAGAAACAGCAGCCAGAAGAAACGCAAGGGGAAAAGGAGGAGCCAGAACCCTCGGAACAGAGCCCCGTCGGTCAATAAGCTGACTGGCTTGTTCGTTGCCAGGAGAAGTCCCCTGTAAAGAGGGGGCTGTTTTCTTGCCGAACACGCTGTTCTCTACTCCCGGCGTGCCTCCCGACTCCCCGCTCGTGCCCCAGTTCTCCGGGTCCCCTGGAGGGTTTTCGGGGAATCTCCTCTCCATTGTCCTCTTGCTCTCGTTCTCTCCAGCGAACCACCCTTCCCTTGCGTCCAGCTCTTCTGCAATCTCCCCTTTTGCGTCTCGCAGGACAATCTTCTGCCCGCTGTTTGCGAACTTCCCTCCCAGGTTGTTGTAGCTCAAGTTCACCTCTGGAATTTTCTCCGATGCCCCTACCACCAAGAAACCATTAGTAGGGACTGTCCCTCCTAGCGCGATTCTGGCTTCTGGGGTTTCGTCTCCAGACCCGTACAGCTCAATTACCCATCCATTGAGTCCCATGGTCTGCACCGTAGAACTATTGAAAAGCTCAATCCATTCATATCTCCACTCCTGTCCAGAATCCACGCCTTCTACAGGAACCCCCATCCAGGCAATTTCATTGATAAGAACTTGGGCTGAAATAATCGATGGCGAAGCAAGAAACGCAGTAATAAGGATTGCTCTTTTCATTATTCACTCATTCTACCAAAACCTGGCGCGCACCGCAGGCCGCCCGGTTGAACTCCCCCTCATTCTCTGGTATATTTGAAATGATATGCAGCAAGCAAAGGGTCTGCAGGCCCTCTCCAAGAACTTCCTCCTTGTGCTCCTCATACTCCTCACGGTGTCTGCGCTCTTTGCGCTGTTCGCCCAGCCATTTGAAGAGCAGAGGAAATCAACGCTTTCTGAAATCGCCAGAGATATCAATGAGGGAAGGGTAGAGGGAATCGTGGTGGAGGGTAATACCCTAACCGTATCCTACAAAGACGGAGGGGAGGCGGTCGCCGTGAAAGAGGCCGAGGAAGGGCTGTCCCAGACCCTGCTCAATCTTGGGGTAACGTCTTCGGAACTCCGCAGTGTTTCCCTGGTACAGAAAGAGCCCTCGGGACTAAGTCAGTGGATAGGCCCCCTTACCTTCGTGCTCCTTCCCCTGCTGTTCTTTTTCTTCATCTTCTGGATGATGTTCCGCCAGGCAAAAAGCGGCATTGGACAGGCCTTTGATTTCACAAAAGCAAAGGCGCGGCTGTTTGGAGCGGAAGGAAGCTCAAAAGAGCGCGTTACCTTCGACGACGTGGCAGGACTCAAAGAAGCAAAAGAAGAGGTACAGGAGGTGGTGGACTTCCTCAAGAACCCGGACAAGTACATCAAGATGGGAGCAAAGATTCCCAGGGGCGTCCTCCTCGTGGGAGCTCCCGGAACCGGAAAAACGCTCCTGGCAAGGGCGGTGGCCAATCAGGCGGGGGTGCCGTTCTTTTCCGCCTCGGGCTCGGAGTTCATTGAAATGTTTGTAGGAATTGGAAGTTCAAGGGTCCGGGATTTGTTCCAAACCGCAAAGAAGGCGGGAAAAAGCATTATTTTCATTGATGAGCTGGACGCCATCGGAAAACAGAGGGGATTAGGATACCCCGGAGGAGGACACGACGAAAGAGAACAGACCCTGAATCAAATCCTCACGGAAATGGACGGGTTTGAGCGCACGGCCACCCAGATTGTTATTGCCGCCACCAACATGCCTCATGTCCTGGACCCTGCCCTCCTGCGGCCGGGCAGATTCGACAGGCGCATCATTCTCGACCTCCCTGACGTAAACGACAGGGAAGCAATTCTCAAGATACACGCGCGCGGCAAGCCCCTAGACGCGAGCGCCGAACTCCGGGAGATTGCAGAGCGCACTCCTGGATTCTCGGGGGCGGACCTAGAAAGCTTAATGAATGAATCTGCCATTCTTGCCGCCCGGCAGAACAAGACGACCGTTTCCCAGGGGGAACTCCTGGAATCCATAGACAAGGTACTCCTGGGACCGGAGCGCAAAAGCCACATACTCTCCAAGAAGGAAAAAGAGATTACGGCATTTCATGAGGCAGGGCACGCCCTGGTGTCCGCCTCCCTTAAGCACACGGACCCCGTACGTAAAATCTCCATAATCTCCAGGGGGCGGGCGGGAGGATACACCCTCAAACTCCCGAAGGAAGAGAAACACCTAAGGAGCAAACTGGAGTTCTTAGACGAGCTTGCCGTGCTCCTGGGAGGATACATGGCAGAGCGCTTGATATTCAAGGACGTCACCACGGGGGCCTCCAACGACCTGGAGCATGCTTCGGAAATCGCGCGGAGAATAGTGAAGGAATTTGGGATGTCAGAGAAACTGGGTCCTGTGGTGTACGGTGAACGGGAACACAATATATTCCTCGGGGGCAGTGACTGGGGGGAACAGCAGAACTATTCGGACTCCGTTGCCGCCCTTATTGACCAGGAGGTGGCAAGGTTCCTTAGAGGGGCGCAGAAGGTAGCGGAACACATCCTTCGCCAGAAGCGCGCTACCCTTGAAAAGATAGCCAAAGTTCTGATAGAAAAGGAAACAATAGAGCGGGGGGAGTTTGAGCGGCTCGTAGGAGTAAAAAAGAAGAAGGGCGCGTAGCTCAACTGGTTAGAGCTTCCGGCTTATATCCGGATGGTTCCTGGTTCGAGTCCAGGCGCGCCCACAAAGGAGTGGTTCGCCCTGTCATACGACAGGGCGCCCCGTCGGATGACGGGGCGAATCCATCCTGGCCCACCATACCGAGGGCTCGTAGCTCAGTTGGTTAGAGCGCGTCGTTGACATCGACGAGGTCTCCAGTTCAAATCTGGACGAGCCCACCCCATGGCATTGAACATCCTCGCAGAAGATGCTACACTCCTGGTTGTAGACAAACAGGCAGGAATGACGGTATGGCCAGAGGGCGTCCGCCCAGGAAAAACCTTAGCAGACGAGCTTCTTGTCGCATACCCTAAACTGAAGGCGCTCGGGGAAGAAAGGAGATACGGTATTGTGCACCGCCTCGACAAAGACACCTCCGGAATCCTGCTTGTCTCCAAGACAAAGAAGGCCTTTGATTTCCTCCAGAAGCAGTTCCAAGAACGGAACGTGGAGAAAAAGTATCTCTGCCTGGTGGAGGGCGAAGTGAAAAAAGAGAAGGGGAAAATAGAGACGCCCCTGGGGAGGTCCCCGAACGACCGGAGAAAACAGAAGGCGTACTCCACAGAAGAACGTGGTGAGGCAGGAGTGCGGGAGGCAGTCACCGAGTACCGGGTGATAAAACGCTTCAAGGATTACACGCTCCTGGAGGCCGCTCCCCGTACGGGAAGGAAACACCAACTCCGAGCACACTTCGCCTCCCTGGGGCATCCCATTGCGGGAGACAAGCTCTACGGCTTCAAGAACCAACAGATTCCCGAAGGCCTCCAGCGGCAATTCCTCCACGCCTCGTTTCTGGAAGTTCCTGCGCCGGATGGTACGAGAAGAGGATTTACTTCCGAGCTTCCAAAAGACCTCAAAAACATACTCACCCATTTGGAATCCTATGCCAACACAAATTGAAACCTTTGTGCAAGCGCAACTTAAGACCGATCTCCCCGACATTCACCCTGGAGACACTATTAAGGTACACCAGCGAGTGAAAGAAGGACAAAAAGAACGCATTCAGGTGTTCGAGGGCATTGTGCTTGCCCGAAAGCATGGAAAAGGAATCCAAGCAACCATCACGGTCAGGAAAGTGAGCCAGGGGGTTGGAGTGGAACGCGTGTTCCCCATCCATTCCCCCAACATTACGAAGATGGAAGTGGTAAAGCGCGCAAAGGTAAGGAGGGCAAAACTCTATTACCTTAGGGAAGCGAAGGGAAAACGTGCACGCTTGAAAACTTTAGAAGTGAAGAAGACGAAGAAATAGCCGGCGGACGTGGCGAAATCGGCTAGACGCGCTACCTTGAGGGGGTAGTGGGAATTATTCCCGTGGAGGTTCGAGTCCTCTCGTCCGCACCGAATTGGGCGGTTAGCTCAGCTGGCTAGAGCGTCTCGTTTACACCGAGAAGGCCGGGGGTTCGAGTCCCTCACCGCCCACAAGGTTTGATAGTTTCACGGCTCCTTGATAACATCTAAATACGCCGCAGTAGCTCAACGGTAGAGCGCTTCCCTAAACTCTTTGGGGCTTTCCGTCGTAAGATGGATTGAAAAACTGGGTGAATTCGGGGAAACTCCGCCAGCTGGCGGACAATCCCGAGCCAAGCTCCGATGGGCAAAGGTGTCGGAGAAGGTGTAGAGACTAGCGGGTGAGTCCCAACAATAATCTCGCATACAGCGCCCAGCTCCGCCCATAGGCGGATGATGAGATAGTCCAAGTTATTCCTTGGAAGAGGAAGGCGTAGGTGGTTCGACTCCGCCCTGCGGCACATCGAAGCTCTTTAAAAGTTATCCACAGAGAGTTCTTTAAAAATCGAACCTGTGTGCTATAATAGAGCACAAGGATACATGAGAAAGGATAAAAAAGAAGCTGTAACGCTTCGAACTCTTGGTAAAAGCTACAAAGAAATAGAAGCTACCTTGCAAATACCGAGGAGCACTCTTTCAGATTGGTTTAGAGAAAGCGATTGGTCAAAGAAAATAAAAGATACGCTAACAGAAAGCTCAAAAGAAAGAAGTGTCATCAATCTGCATGCTCTTAATAAGATACGCGGGAAGCACCTAAAAAAACTTTACAGAAATGCTGAAACGGAAGCGCGGGGAGAATTTGAGGCTCTTAAGCTTCATCCCCTCTTTATTACAGGCATTGTAATATATTGGGGTGAAGGCGATAAATCCACTGCTTATCAAGTCCGGGTCGGAAATATTGACCCTGCTATGATAGAAACTTTTGTTAAGTTTCTACGTGCAGTATGTAATGTTCCAAGGCAGCGGATTCGGGCTCATCTGCTTCTCTATCCTGATCTTAATCCCGCCCTATGTATGGATTACTGGATTAAGAAATCTGGTCTTTCTCGCGAAAACTTCACCAAAAGTGTTGTGATAGAGGGCAGACACAAGACAAGGCGTATCCCGTACGGAGTTTGCTATGCTACTGTTAGCAGCACTTATCTCAAGAGGAAAATCAATATATGGCTCAAGCTATTATCAAGAGAATTCATCAAAAGTGTGTACTGTTTGCGGGAGTAGCTCAGTGGTAGAGCGTCTCGTTGCCAACGAGAAGATCGCGGGTTCGATCCCCGTCTCCCGCTCCACAAAAACACAAACCCGCCTATTTCTGGCGGGTTTGTGCGTTCCTCTGCCTCTCCTTTTTCCTATTGGGGCAGTTGAAATCCCAAGGGCTGATCTCCGCTAGGCGGCTCTGCCGCTTCTATCTTGCCGAATTTCCCCTCGTATTTCTCGATGTTTTCCTGGAGGGCTTTTATCATGCGCTTAAGGTGCCCCGGACTCATAACCACTCTGCTCGCGAGATTGCCTTGCGGAGGCACTATGAGAAAAAAATCCAGTACGAATTCTTCCTGCGTGTGCGTCACCTGCATGAGGTTGGAATACCTCCCCTTGAGTTCTTCATCCTGCGCTTTTATCTGTATTTGTTTTTGTTGTTGCTCCATATATATAATGCTTCTACTAAATTTCTTCTCTTGATAGATACATTTAAGTTTTACACAGCCGGGGGCACATAAGAAATACACGGGACCTCACAAATTCATACACTCCAAAGAACAACCCCACGTAGAACAAGTCCCCGAGCAGGGTGTTCCGGAAAAAGGGCAAGGCGTAAGTGTAAGACATCATAAGGCCATGAAGGGTGTGAGGGTACATGGGAGAAAAAGCCCAAACCGCGAAATTGGTCGTAAGATAGAAGAGTACGGAACCCGTTATGCTGGCTGCCGCCAAGGTGCCTACCCCGTACCATTTCCGCGCCAGAAGACCGAGAAAGGCAATCGCGAGAAAACTAGCGTACACCGCAACCATGATGCCTGCCTCGTAGGTGCCCAAGAAGAGGTCAGATAACAAAAGAACGAGAAGCGGGAGAAAGAGAAAGACCTTTGAAACGCGGCTCCCGTACACCCCCGCAAACAGGGCAAGGGCTGCCACGGGAGCAAAGTTCGGCAAATGAGGCAGGAGACGAACCCCCACGCTCACCGCCGTCGCCACCAGGAGAAATGCCACGAGGAACTTGGACTCAAAATTTCCCACAAAATTTTGCGGTTTTCCCCGGTGGTGGAAAAATCTTAAAAACCGAAGGTTTGTAAAAGAGGGGGGTCGGGGGAAACCGTGTGAGCGTT
>JAHIUP010000032.1 GCA_018816925.1 Patescibacteria group bacterium | reverse complement strand
CCTTAGCCAGGCTAAGGAACCAACAACCGCCGCAAGGCGGTTTTTGGTGTGGGAGGGATTGTTTTGATTCTGCTAAAGAGGCATGGTGGGGTATATGGCGAAGCGAGAAATCAGGGCTGTTTTAGGATTACTTGACAGGGTGGTAGGTTTGGCATATCATAAAATTACTAACACCACTGCCTTCTCGGTTCGCCGGGACGGCAGTTTTTCGTGCCTATGAAACGGGCTTTTGTGTTCATAGACGGCAGTAATTTTTACCATAAACTTAAAGATTTAAGCAAGAAACTTGATAGAAAATACCGGCTTTTGGATTTTAACTATAAGGGATTTGCGGACTGGCTCACAGGAGGGAGTGAACTTGTTGGCGTGAAATATTATGTAGGGGCGGTAAGTAGAGAGAACCACGATGAAAAGTCGGAGAAAATGTACGCAAATCAGCAGAAACTCGTTGCCCGGCTTTCCCAGTAAGGTATACCTGTTGTTCTGGGCACGCTAATTAAGCATCCGGACAAATCGTTTCATGAAAAGGGTGTAGATGTGCGATTGGCGGTGGAGATGATACGACTCGCTCGCCAAGATGTATACGATATAGCATATCTTTTGAGTTCTGATACAGACCTTGTGGCGGCACTAGAGGAAGTACAATCGTTTAGTAAATCAGTGCAGTACGTTGGTATTGCGAAGGGTCAATCTTTTGGACTGACAAAAGTGGCAGACGATGTTCGTTTGCTGCGCCTAGACGATATAGAACAATTCTTTCCACAGACGTTGGTTTAATGCAGATCATTTCTAACCCCGCCTTGGTTTAGCCAAGTTATCCACGGGCCTTGACAGGGGAGAATAATTAGTAGTAAAATACTACCAGTATGAAAATAGGATATATTGCGAAGTCCAATAAGAAGGGCCAGATTGTTATACCCAAAGAAGTAAGAAAAGCTCTCGGCATTACAGGAGAGAGCTCTTTGAATATGGTCTTGAGGGATATGGGGGTATATCTGTATCCTGTGAAAGAGGTTCTCACCGCAAACGAGAAGGACAACGCGTACGTGCAATTGCTTGAAAAGACACAGGGAACATGGAATGAGGATTGGGATAAGCTCGCCAAAAGGAGAAGGAGTATAGAGCTGGCGGCTTCCAAGAAAAGAAAGACATGGTAGTGCTTGATACCAACATTATTATTGACCACCTGCGCCAGGAGCCAGGGAAGGAAACCAAGCTGAAGAAACTCGCGCGGAGCAGGTCCAAAAACGAGCTTGCTCTTTCTGTGGTAACAGTACAGGAGCTCTACGAAGGCCAAAGTACAAGAGAAGCAGAGACCGAGAGGGCGCTGCTTGCTACCATTTCTCCCTTGCGCATACTCCCGTATACTTTTGAAATTGCCCAGCAGGCAGGAAAGATCGCCCGCGATTCAAAGAGAGTTCTGGAGCTTGCCGATGCCTTGATTGCGGCTACCGCCATTTCTTACGGCGCACAGCTCGCGACCTTAAACATAAAGGATTTTCAGGACATCCCCGGACTTGAATTTGCAGCATACGAATAAGTCCTCCCTAAGTTGAGCTTAGTTTTCCACCGGACTTTTCGTTTATTCGTTGCAAGCGAACGAATTCCCAGATAGAGTAAAAAAGTATGAAGAGAGTATATATCGTACACGGATGGGGAGGATACCCAAAAGAGGGTTGGTTGAACTGGTTAAAGCCCAAACTGGAAGAGCATGGATTTGAGGTGCAGATGCCTGCCATGCCAGATTCTGAATATCCCAAGATGCATGCATGGTTGGGAACGTTGAGCGAGACCGTGGGGACCCCAGACGAGAACTGCTACTTTGTTGGCCATAGTTTGGGTTGCATTGCTATCCTCCGGTACTTGGAGTCCTTGCCAGAGGGCCAGGGGGTTGGGGGCGCAGTTCTTGTTGCGGGTTTTACTGATATGAATATAACCGTAGAGGAAGACGAAGACATTCAGGAGGTTCAGAGTTTCTTTGAGACCGAGCTGGATTTTGCAGCTCTCCGGAAACGCTGTCCTAACTTTATCGCAATTCATTCTGATAACGATCCATTTGTAGCGCTAAGATACGCAGACATTTTTCGGGAGAAGCTGGGGGCAGAAGTTGTCATAGAGCATGAGAAGCTGCACTTTTGCGAGGGAGAGGGGGTGAGTGAGCTCCCAAGCGCCCTTGAAGCTGTTCTTCGCCTGGCAGGGGAGTAGCTGCTGAACTATTGACGAGGAGGCCAAAATCCCCTAGAGTAGTATGTATGCGCATTGAACTATACAGAGAGTAGAGGATGCGTGGAGGTAACCAGGGATACCAGGGTTACGCCTGGTGTTTTGTTGAAAAAAGTGATGATTTGCATGAAAGCAATATTTGGGAGAAAACTCGGCATGACTCAGATGTTTGACGAAGAAGGAAAGGTGATTCCCATCACCATTCTTGAGGTTCTGCCCGCGACCGTAGTTCAAGAGAAGCACAAAGAGAAGGACGGGTATGAGGCGGTGCAAGTGGGAATGGAGACCTTAAAGAAGGAAAAGAAGTCCCAGAAAGGAAAGCCCTTCCGCCTCCTGCGGGAGGTACGGGGAAAAGCCGAAGAGGAGCTTCCCCACAAAGGAGACGCTCTGGACGTCTCCTTGTTCGAGGAAGGAGACGAGGTGGAGGTTGCGGGAATCTCCAAAGGAAAGGGATTCCAGGGAGCTGTGAAGCGCTGGGGGTTTTCGGGAAGAAACGCGTCCCACGGCGTGAAACATGAGCACAGGACCCTGGGTTCCGTGGGAAGTCAGTTTCCCCAGAGGGTTATCAAGGGGAGGAAGATGCCGGGGCACATGGGAGCCGCGCGCGTCACGGTGCGGAATCTCAAGGTGGTGAAGATAGATTCCGAGAGCCAGAGTATAGCGCTCCGGGGAGCGGTGCCTGGCAGTAGGGGAACTTTAGTAGAAATACGAGGAATATGACAGTGCCCGTATACAACGCCAAAGGTGAAGAAGCGGGAAAGACCGACTTGCCCCCTGCTTTGTTCGATGTGGAGTGGTCGGGAAATCTTGTGCACCAGGTGGCGGTTTCCCAGGCAGCGAACAGGCGCCAGGGGTCTGCTCATACGAAGACCAAGGGAGAGGTGTCGGGAGGAGGAAAGAAGCCATGGTCGCAGAAGGGTACGGGAAGGGCGAGGCATGGCTCTATCCGCTCTCCCATTTGGAAGGGAGGGGGCGTGACCTTTGGACCTAGGGCAGAGCGCGTGTTCACAAAGAGTATTAATAAGAAGATGCGGAGAAAGGCGCTTTTCTGTCTGCTTTCCGCGAGAGCTCGAGATAAGCAGATTATCGTGGTGGAGGCCCTGGGGGCGGAGCATCTCAAGACCAAGGCAATGGGGCTGTTTCTCGGCAAGCTTCCTTCCAATAAGCAGAGTACCCTTGTCGTGCTTCCCGAGATGAACACGAGGATGATAGGAGCGGTGCGGAATCTTCCGTATGCGACTACCATGCAGGCAAAAGACCTGAACGCGCTTGATGTGCTTCAGAGAAAGTACCTTGTGTTGCCCAGGGATTCTATCACGGTATTAGAGAAGACATTTGTGAAATAGTATGATACGTAATCCTTTCCAAAAAGAGAAGAAGGAAAAGAAAAAAGTGAAGGCGGCGCCCAGCAGGGAGCCGGTTCCGGCAACGGCTCCAACAAAGAAGGCAGCAGCAAAGGTATCTGCTTTGGGAGCCGTGGTGCTCCGGATGCCCCACGTGACCGAAAAAGCGGTGGCGCTTGCAGGCAAGAACCAGTACGTATTCCGAGTGGCTCCTCACTCAACCAAGCACGCTGTGAAGCAGGCGGTGGAAGAGGTGTACGGAGTGGAGGTGCGGGGAGTCCATGTGATATCCGTGCCCTCCAAGCGCATGAGAAGAGGACGCATTCAGGGCAAGAAGCCGGGATACCGGAAAGCCATCGTGCGCGTGAAGGAAGGTCAGAAGATTGATATCCTTCCTGTGTAAATATATACCGATGAAGAAAGTATTATCAAAAAAGAAACCGGAGAAGTCCCTTCTTAAATCCCTTCACAAGAGCGGGGGAAGGAATAAGAGAGGAGTCATTACCGTGAGACACCGGGGAGGAGGAGCGAGAAAGCTTTACCGCCTCGTGGATTTCGGCGAGGAACATCTGGACGTGAAGGGCAGGGTTCGGGCAATCGAGTATGACCCCAATCGTAACGCCTTCATTGCCCTTGTGGGATACGAGGACGGAAACAAGGGATACATTCTAGCTTCCCAGGGGCTCTCGGTGGGAGATGAAGTTCAGTGCGCAGAGCGCGCAGAGCCCAAACCAGGCAATCGCATGAAGCTTGCTTTTGTTCCAGTGGGAATCCCCGTGCACAACATTGAATTGGAACCGGGGAAAGGAGGAAAGTTGGTGAGGGGAGCGGGAACGGCAGCGCGTATCACGGCTCAAGAGGAGAATACCACGCTCCTTCAGCTTCCTTCCAAGGAAATACGCAGAGTTCCGAGCGCCGTGTTCGTTTCCGTGGGAGAGGTTTCCAATCCCGAGCATAGGTTCCAGAAGGCAAAGAAGGCGGGCAACACACGGTGGAAGGGAAGAAGGCCTCATGTGCGGGGTTCCGCAATGAATCCCGTGGACCATCCTCATGGAGGCGGAGAGGGCAAGGCGCCCATAGGTATGAAGTATCCTAAGACCCCATGGGGTAAACCCGCGAGGGGCGTGAGGACCAGGAAGAAAAAGTGGTCAGATAAACTTATCCTACAAAGGAGGAAGAAATAATATTATGTCAAGGAGTTTGAAAAAAGGTCCGTATATCGATGAGCGCTTGATGGGTAAGCTTCAGGGAGTAAAGCGCGGAGATAAAACCGCGATCAAGACGTGGGCCAGGAGGGCTACCATTACGCCCGAGATGGTGGGTTTCACCTTTGCAGTGCACAATGGAAAGGAGTTTCTCCCTGTTTCTGTGCGAGAAGAGATGGTTGGCCACAAGCTGGGAGAGTTTTCTCCTTCCAAGAAGTTTGTGCGTCATGGAGGAAAGGGAACGAAGGAAGCGGCACGAAAGAAGAAATAATATATGAAGACAGCGGCCCATCTTAGACATCTTCGTATCGCTCCCCGGAAAGTCCGTCTCGTGGCGGACCTCGTGCGGGGCAAGAAGGTTGGGGAAGCCCAGGCGATTCTTCGTTTTACCCGAAAGCGGGCGGCAGATTCCATACTTAAGCTTTTGAACTCGGCTGTTGCGAACGCCAAGAACAGGGGAGAACAGGGAACGGACGCTTCCTGGCGCATTTCCCACATGACCGTGGATGAGGGTCCGAAGCTTAAACGTTTCTTGCCCCGGGCTCGGGGTAGGGCAACTCCCATGCTAAAAAGAACCTCCCATGTGCACCTGGAATTGGATACGGAATCTCGAGATGATAAGGTAACACAGTAGAATATGATGCTCGGCATTGCGCATCAAACAACCACCCCTCTCGCGGCCCAGCCGCCGCTCGGGGGCTACACTCTCCCCAGCCGGACTCCGACGTTCGTCGGAGACCATGCTCCGGCTGAGTCCGAGAGTTTGTTTGGAAGCGCAACGCCTCGCATTCTACAAACTATAAACTACAAGCTACCAGTTAATTTATGACACATAAGGTACATCCCAAAGGATTTCGCCTGGCGCGCGCCGACTCCTGGCTCTCGAGATGGGCGGCCCGTAAGACCTACGCGGAATTCCTCAAGGAAGACATGACAATTCGGGAGTTCCTCAAGACCCGTCTCAAGGATGCGGGAATGGAGGAGATTGAGATTGAAAGATTCCCCGGCAAGATTCTCGTGATTATCTCCACGGGAAGGCCGGGACTTATCATTGGAAGAGGGGGAACGGGCATTGAACAGCTCAAGCGGGAACTTGCTCTTATCGTAGCCCGGGGCACGGGAAAGAAAGGGAAACAGGAGCTCCGTTTGGAGATTCGGGAGATAAAGAACCCCTGGACGTCCGCCGCCCTTACTGCCCAGTACATTGGTCAACAGCTCGTGAAGCGTATGCCTCACAGGAGGGTGCTTCGCCAGGCCCTGGGTAAGATTCGGGCGAATAAGGAAATCCTAGGGGCGCGCGTGGAGGTTGCGGGCCGTCTTGGAGGCGCCGACATGTCGAGAAGAGAATGGGTGCAGGAGGGACGGCTTCCCCGTCAGACCATCCGGGCCCAGATTGACTATTCCCTGCATGTTGCGAAGACCACGTATGGGACCATAGGTGTGAAGGTATGGATGTATAAGGGAGAGAAATTTGAGTAGACCAGGCATCCATAATTTGTTTGGAAGCGCAACGCCACGCCTCGTCATTTGGAGCATTCGGAGACCGTTCGTAGATTAGAATTATAGTATTATGTTGGCACCAAAAAAGGTAAAACACAGAAAGTGGCATAAGGGAAGGTCTAAGGGAACGGAGAACAGGGCGACCGAGCTTCACTACGGAAGCTACGGCCTGAAAGCGTACAGCACTAAATGGGTATCCGCCCGAGAGCTGGAGGCAGCCCGCCGCACGATTATCCGTCATCTTAGGAAGGGAGGCAAACTCTGGATTCGGGTGTTCCCGGATAAGCCCATTACCCAGAAGGGAGCGGAGACCCCTATGGGAGGAGGGAAGGGAGGCGTGGACCACTATGTGTTTCCCGTGCGCCCCGGACGCATTCTCTTTGAGATAGACGGCGTGGCAGAGAAGACCGCCAAGGAGGCGTTTAGGCAGGCGGCAGCGAAGCTTAGCGTGAAGACAAAGGTTATTCAGAGAGTATGAAAGCACACGATCTGCGCAAGAAAACCAGGGTGGAATTAGAGAAGGAGAAAGTTGAGAAGGCAGAAGAGCTCCGTCAGCTCCGATTTGACTTAGCGGCGGGAAAGGTGAAGAATGTGAGGGCGCTTCGCCAGACGAGAAAGCGTATAGCGCAGATAGCCACTATTCTCGGAGAGAAGAACTAGGCCTATGGCAAGAAGACAACTTCAAGGAATCATTACTTCCGACAAAATGGAAAAGACCGTCGTGGTCCAGGTGGAGCGCCTTAAGGAGCATCCCCGTTATAAGAGGAGATTCCGGAGCCGCAAGAACTACAAGGCCCATGACCCGAAAGGAGAGTACCACACGGGAGACAAAGTGCTCTTGGAGGAGACGCGCCCGCTTTCCAAGGATAAACATTGGAGGGTGCTCAAGAAATTATGATTCAGCGTCGCCAGACAGTACTCGGAATACTGCCTTCCAAGAACCGACCCTCAAAATCCCAGCGAGATTTTGGGGTCTGCGCTCTCCCCAGCCGGACTCCGCCGTGCGGAGACCATGCTCCGGCTGGGTCCGAGAGCTTCTTGGAAGTCAGTATATCCTCGTTGTCTTTCTTGGGCATTTCGTATATTCGTAATAGTATATGATTCAGCCACAAACCAAATTGAAGGTAGCGGATAATACGGGAGCCAAGGTGATTATGTGCTTCCGCGTGCTCGGAGGCACGAGGCGGAGGTACGCGCGCCTCGGGGATATCATCGTGGCCGCGGTTAAGGAAGCGGAACCTCGGAAGCCCGTGAAGAAGCACGAGGTGGTTCGTGCGGTGGTCGTGCGCCAGCGCCATCCCTACAGGAGAAAGGATGGGTCTGTTATTTCCTTTGACGAGAACGCGGCGGTCATCTTAGAGAAGGAGAAGGAGCCCAAAGGGAACAGGGTATTCGGTCCTATTCCTCGGGAAATCCGGGAGAAGGGATATGCCCGTATTGCGGCATTAGCTCCTGAAGTATTATAGTATGAAGGTAAAAAAAGGCGACAATGTATTTGTGGGAGCGGGGAAGGACCGAGGCAGGAAGGGAACCGTGCTCGAGGTACGCCCCAAGGAGGGCCGGCTTATTGTGGAGGGAATCAATCTCCGGAAAAAGCACGTCAAGCCCAAGAAGTCGGGTGAGAAGGGGCAGATTGTGGAGATTCCCCGCCCATTCTCTATTTCCAATGTTAAGATTGTGTGCCCCAAATGCGGAAAGGCAACGCGGGTGGGGTATCACATAGAGGGAAAAGAGAAACAGAGGATGTGTAAAAAGTGCGGCGTTATTATCTAACTATGGCAGTACCAACATTTCAAGAAGCATATACGAAGAGCGTGCTCCCTTTCTTTCTAAAGAAGAAGGAGTACGGGAATCCCATGGAGGTTCCCAGGATCAAGAAAGTTACGGTGAACACGGGACTGGGCAAGCTCGTGGGACAGAGAACGGGCGAGGAGCTAAAGAAGATTCTTGATGCCGTGCTTTCCGACCTTACCCAAATTACCGGGCAGAAACCTTCCCTCACGCAGGCCCGCAAGTCCGTGGCTGGATTCGGTCTGCGCAAGGGGGCATCGGTGGGCTGTAAGGTTACCTTGAGGGGCAAGCGCATGTATGATTTCCTGGAACGTTTCGTGCGCATCACTCTTCCCCGTTCCCGGGACTTCCGGGGAATCTCTCCCCTCGCGATTGACAAAAAAGGCAACCTAACAATAGGAATACCAGAGCATCTGGTGTTTCCTGAGATTTCTCCAGAACACGTAAAGTATCCTTTCGGTCTTGAGGTGACCGTTACCACAAGGGCACAGAATGCGGAGGAAGCCCAGGAGATGTTCGGGCTTCTCGGGTTCCCGTTTGCGAAATAATGTATGGCAAAGAAATCCCAAATTGCAAGAGCGTTAAAGAAGCCGAAATTCAAGTCCCGCGTGGTGAGGAGGTGCTTTCGATGCGGAAGGAGGCGCGGATATATGAGGGATTTTGAGTTGTGCAGGATTTGCTTCCGGGAGCTCGCGAATGAGGGAATGCTTCCCGGAGTACGGAAATCGTCATGGTAACATTTTTATGACAGATCCTATTGCAGACATGCTTACAAGAATTCGGAATGCCCAGGCGGTAGGCAAGGAGACCGTCGAGGTTCCCTTTTCCCGACTCAAGTACGCGCTTGCGAAGATTTTTGAGCAGGCGGGAATCATTCAGACAGCCGAATCCAAGGGAAGGCGCCAGAAGAAGAGCGTGGTGCTTCGGCTTAAATATAGGAATGGAGAGCCCATTATTTCAGGGCTTAAGCGGATTTCGAAGCCCGGACAACGGGTGTACGCATCCCATCAGGAGTTTTCACATATGAAGCGGGCCGGGGGGCGGCTTATCCTTTCCACCTCCCAGGGTCTTATGATGGAGCAGGAAGCCCGCAAGAAGAATGTGGGAGGAGAAATAATATGTGAAATCTGGTAGATATGAGTCGTATCGGAAAAAAACCAATTCCCATACCGGAAGCGGTGGAGGTAGGCATGAAAGGAGAACTGCTCACCGTGAAGGGTCCTAGGGGGGAGCTCTCGGGAATCATTCCTCCGGAACTTCACGTAGAGATTCAGGGAGCGGAGGTGGTTCTGCGGCCTCAAGACGAGAGCCAGAAGGCGAGGGAGCTCTGGGGACTTTGGAGAACTCTTGCCGCGAACATGGTGCAAGGTGTTACGGAGGGGTTTGTGAAACGCCTCCAGATTGAAGGGGTGGGATACCGGGCAGCCCTTGATAATAACACGCTCGTGCTGAACTTGGGGTACACGCACCCGGTAATCTTTACCCCGCCTCCCTCCGTGCAGTTTGCTGTGGAGCGCAACGTCATTACCGTGTCGGGAGCAGACAAGCAGGAGGTAGGGGAGTGGGCCGCGCGCATTCGGGCTTCCCGACCCCCGGAACCCTACAAGGGAAAGGGCGTGCGCTACGAAGGCGAGATTGTTCGGAGAAAGGAAGGAAAGAAAGCCGCAACCTAATATGAAAGAAGGAACAACGCGAGAACAACGAAAAAGGAGGCACCGGAGGGTGCGGGCAAAGGTACAGGGTACGGCTATGCGTCCCCGTCTTGTGGTGTTCCGTTCCAATCAGCATTTGTACGCTCAGCTCGTTGACGACGGGAAAGGAGCGACTATTGCTTCCGCCTCCGACGTGGAGGTGAAGGGGAAAAAGGAGAATGTATCAAAGGAAATAGGATTGCTTCTTGCCAAGAAAGCAAAAGAGCAGAAGGTCGAGCGGGTCGTGTTTGACCGTGCAGGGTACGCGTATCATGGGAGAGTGAAGGAACTGGCCCAGGGAGCGCGGGAGGGAGGTCTTCAATTTTAGAATATCTATGATGGAACCAAGAATATCTCAAAGAAAGAAAGAAGAGTTTGATCCCCAGGTGCTGGACCTCGCACGGGTGGCCCGTGTGGCATCGGGAGGAAGGCGTTTTCGCTTTCGTGCCGTTGTGGTGGCGGGAGACGGGAAGGGTCGTGTGGGCATAGGGGTTGCAAAGGGTAAGGACGTTGCGCAGGCGGTAGGCAAGGCCTCGCAGCAGGCAAAGAAGAATCTCGTGACGGTTCCCGTAGCAGGCCACACGATACCTCATCCCGTAGAGGCGAAGTTTGCGTCATCCCGGGTGCTCCTGCGTCCCCAGCGAGAAGGAAGGGGAATGGTGGCAGGGGGGCCGGTGCGCGTTCTCTGCGAAAAAGCAGGCATTAAGGACATCTCCGCGAAGTTTCTCTCTCGAAGCCACAGCAAGCTGAACAATGCCATGGCGGTGATGAAAGCGTTCGCGAAGCTCAAAGAAACGGTAACGGAATCTTCGGCGCATGTTGATGCATCAGATTAGAGCAACCACTCATAAGAAGGGAAAGCGCGTAGGCAGGGGCGGCAAGAAGGGCACGTATTCCGGCCGGGGGATAAAAGGCCAGAAGTCGCGCTCCGGCGCTCGATTCCAGCCCATCGTGCGGCAGGTTATTAAGAGGTATCCGAAGCTCCGTGGATACCGTGTTCACGCAAACAAGAAGGTATGCGCGCTCTTCAACCTTCGGGATTTGGAACAGATATTCCAGGCGAATGATACTGTGGGTCCCGCTTCCTTGCGCGCGAAAGGGGCTTTCAGTACAATGAAAGGGAAGTTGCCTCTGGTGAAGATTCTCGGCAAAGGAAAGCTCACGAAGGCCCTTACCGTGGAGAAGTGCGCGGTCTCTGAAGCAGCAAAGGCCGCCATTGAGAAGGCAGGAGGCAAGGTAATATGAATTGGTTTTCCGCACTTTTTCGCATACTGCGCATTCCCGACCTTCGGAGTCGGGTGCTGTTCGTGCTGGGGGTGTTCCTTCTCTTTCGCATGATGGCGAATATTCCCATCCCCGGGATTGACGCGGAACGCCTGCGTGAATTTTTTGCAAACAACCAACTCTTCGGACTCCTTAACCTGTTTACGGGGGGTGCGATGGACAATCTCTCCATCGTAATGCTCGGCCTAGGTCCCTACATTACCGCCGTGATCGTCATGCAGCTTCTCACCATGATCTTTCCGGCCCTGGAGCGCATGTACAAGGAGGAGGGTGATCAGGGGAAACAGAGGTTTCAGCAGTATGGCCGGCTCCTCACTATACCATTCGCTATCGTGCAGGGGTACACATTCCTCATGCTTCTTGGCAGGCAGGGCGTGCTCCCTGCCTTCACCTTTGTAGATACTTTCCTTGCGCTTTCCGTAGTGGCGGCAGGCACCGTCTTTCTCATGTGGTTAGGCGAGCTCATTTCCGAGAAGGGAATCGGCAACGGAGTGTCCCTTCTTATATTCGCGGGTATCGTGGCGGGATTTCCCCAGAACGTGCGGCAGATTGCGTTTGGGTTTGACGTGGCCCAGCTGTTCTCGTACCTCGCCTTTTTCCTCTTGGCCCTTACCATTATTGCGGGAGTCGTGTTTATTACGCAGGCGAGGAGAAATATTCCGGTTTCCTACGCCAAACGCGTGCGGGGCAACAAGATGTTTGGCGGCGCCTCCACCTACATCCCCTTGAGTGTGAATCCCGCAGGCGTCATTCCCATCATCTTTGCCTTGGCTCTTCTCACATTTCCCGGCATGATTGCCTCCTTCTTTGCGGGCGCGGGAGGGGCGCTCGGGAGTATTGCTCTTACCGTACAGAACTTTCTCATGAATCCCTGGGTTATGGGTATTCTCTATTTTGTACTTGTAGCCCTCTTTACCTTTTTCTATACCGCCGTCACTTTTGACCCCAAGGCCATCGCCTCCAATCTCCAGAAAATGGGTGGATTCGTGCCTGGGGTGAGGCCGGGAGCTTCCACCGCGACATTCATTTCCCACATCTTGAACCGTATCTTGCTTATAGGAGCCACGTTCCTGGGAACGGTGGCGGTCCTTCCTTCCGTGGTGCAGGGGATTACGGGCGTGCAGGCGTTCCAGTTTCTTATTGGAGGTACCGCCGTTCTTATTATCGTGAGCGTGGTGCTCGAGACCCTTCGCCAGCTCCGGGCCCAGCTTCAGATGAGAGAATACGATACATTTTAGAGGCATCGTATAATGCAACCATACCTTATTTTATTCTTGGGGGCTCCGGGGGCTGGAAAGGGGACGCAATCTTCACTTCTCGCGGAAAAATTACAGTTTCCTCGTATTGAAACGAGTAAGCTTCTGGAGGAACGTTTCAAGAAGGCGCAGCCCGGTGAACAAATCGAAATTGATGGAACGAAGTACTTGCTAGAAGAACAAAAAGAGAGATGGCGTACGGGACTGCTTGTGGAGGTGCCCGTTGTTGTTCGAGTGGTGGGAGAACACCTTCAGAAATTGTATAGAGAAGGAGAGAGCGTGGTACTTGATGGTTTCCCTCGTACAAATGAGCAGATGAAGCGTCTTCTTCCCACGGTACTCGAAGCGTTTGGGAAGAAACGGATTCTCGTACTTTATATAGATATTGAAGAGGAAACGGCCGTATTTCGGAATTCCCATAGGCGTATTTGCGAGTTGATGCGTCACCCCATTCTTTATCTCCCTGAGACAAAAGGGCTTTCTCTGTGTCCATTTGATGGATCCAAGCTTGCGACCCGGGAGCTGGACGAGCCGGAGGTGATAAAAAAACGTCTCCGTGTATTTCACGAGGAGACACTTCCGCTATTGGATTATTTCAAAGACCAGGGCATTGCCGTATATACCATTGGCGGGGAAGGGTCTGTTGCCGATGTGTTTGAAAGTATTACAGAAGCAATAACGCAGGCCATGCAGACATGAGCGCAGGAGCGTTTTGCGTTATTTCAATTATTGGGAGGTCGGGATCTGGGAAGGGGACACAGGCGCAGATTTTGCAGGAGAAGACAGGATTCGAGGTCATTCGTACGGGTGACCTTTTGCGTAAGCGTGCCCAAGAAACCGATGCGGTCGGGCATACTTTAAAAGAAACGCTTAAGCGGGGATTGTTGGTGCCTACTCCCATTGTGTTTTCACTATGGATGCCTATTCTTATTCGAATGAAAAATGAGGGATTGGTAAAAGGCGTTATCTTTGACGGTAATCCGCGCAAGCTCTACGAGGCGCAGATGTTAGACGAGGTGTTTGAGATGTTTGACTGGAAGGAAAGGTTCCGAGCGTGCCACCTTCGCATTTCAGATGAGGAGGCGGAAAGGCGGCTGCTTGCGAGAGGGCGTCACGACGACAATCCGGGGGACATCATGGAACGGCTGGGGTATTTCCGCACCGAAGTTGTTCCCATGCTCGAGTACTACAAGAAGAGCGGAGTTCTGGTGGAGGTCAATGGAGAGCAGTCCGTGGAAGAAGTGCACGAGGAGATAATGCGGGGATTTAGGGACTTCCTAGAATGAGTTCGATAAAAACCCTCCAGGAGATTGCCCGTATGCGCAACGGTGGGCAGAAGCTCGCCCGCGTCATGCGTTCCCTCCAAGAAGAGATTCGTCTTGGTATCTCCACGGGAGAGTTGGACAAAAAGGCAGGAGAATTCATTAAGCGGGAGGGGGCGGAGATTGCATTCCGGGGGTACCAAGGGTTTCCCCGGAATATTTGTATTTCGCTCAATGAGGAGGTGGTGCACGGTGTTCCCGCAGACGACCGTTTTCTTAAGGAGGGAGACCTTGTGACTCTGGATATCGGGCTCATGTGGGATGGATTGTATGCGGACATGGCCCGCACCTTCTCGATGCCGGGAGCGAGTCCCGAGGCCGTACGTCTGTCGCGTATCACCAAGAAGGCCCTGAAGTTAGGTATTAAGAAGGCGAGGGTAGGGAACACGGTGGGGGACATAGGGAACACGATTCAGCGGTTCGTAGAACAGCAGGGGTACGCGGTGGTGCAGAATTTGTGCGGGCACGGTATTGGCAGAGAGCTTCATGAGGAGCCCCAGGTGTTGAACTACGGAAAGCGTCATACGGGGGAGCGGCTTCGAGTGGGCATGGTGCTGTGTATTGAGCCCATGGTGGTCATGGGCTCGGGAGAGAAGAGCGTGGCGGCCCTTCTCCAGGAAGGCAGCCAGACGTTTGTTAGCCCCCCTGGGACGCTCTCTGCTCATTTTGAAGACATGGTGGCAATCTTGGAAGATGGGCCGGAGGTGTTGACGAAAGATGAATAAGGACCCTTTTTGGGTCCTTTCTGTTATGGTATACTGTGCCAATGAGATTATCCGTTATCATCCCAGCGTATAATGAGGAGAGCCGCCTTCCGGGAACCCTGGAGGCGGTGGATGCATATTTGAAGAAGCAGGACTACGACTACGAGATTCTCGTGGTGAACGACGGCTCTACCGATAGGACCGCTGACCTCGCGGCAAGTTTACAAAAGAGAATTGAATACCTGGAGATTATAGACAACAAGGAAAACCATGGGAAAGGGTACGTAGTGAGGCAGGGCATGAGAAAAGCGAAAGGGGACTTTCGCCTGTTCATGGACGCGGACAACTCTACCACGGTAGACCACGTGGAAAAGATGTGGCCTCATTTCTTTGAAGGGGGGTACGACTTGGTAATCGGCTCGCGCGACCTGCCCGACTCCATCATTCCCGTGTCCCAATCCTGTCTGCGGAGGCGCCTGGGGGACATGTTTAATCTCATCGTGCAGGTGTTTTCCGGACTCTGGGGCATATGGGATACGCAGGCGGGATTCAAGGGTTTTAGCGCCAAGGCGGCGGAAGACGTGTTTTCACGGGCAGTGGTAAACAGATGGGCCTTTGATGTTGAGGCCCTGGTTATTGCAAAGAAACTGGGATACCGCATAAAAGAGGTGCCTCTTACCTGGGTCAATGACCCGCACAGCAAGGTGAAATTGACGGGTATGGTGCGCATGTTTTTTGAGGTACTCCAGGTTCGCTTTAACAGTATACGGGGCAAGTATGGGAAGGCCTAAATATAAGGAAGAGAAAGCGCCTTCCGAGCTTAGGTTCGATCTCGTCAGCAAGGACTGGGTGGTTATTGCGACAGGCAGGGCAAGGAAGCCGCAGGATTTTCGCAAGGAGCGTAAGAAGCAGGAGAGCAAAGGTAAGGAGAGATGTCCTTTTGAGAGTTTAGATAAGCAGGAAGCGGCAACCGCGGTGTTCTGGAAAGGTAAGCGAATGAACCTGCCTCCTCCAGGTGAGGCGCCCAAGAAATGGACCGCCGTTTCCGTGCTGAACAAATATCCCGCCTTCACGCCCGGAGGACGGCTTGCCACGCGCCTGGAAGGGCCGTTTTCCGCAATGGATGGAGTGGGATTCCATGAGGTGCTAATTACTAAGCACCACACGAAAGACGTACCCCAGTTTTCCCTAGAAGAGGTAAAGGAGCTCGTGGACCTGTACCATAGCAGGTATGTTTCTCTGAAAGAGGAGGAGCTCGTGAACCATATTACAATATTCAAGAACAAGGGGTCGGATGCCGGGGCTTCGCTCTCCCATCCTCATTCCCAGCTTATTGCTATTCCCATTATCGACCCGGATATCGACCGGAGCTTGCGCGGGTCTGCGCGCTACCTCAAAGAACAGAGCAAGTGCGTGCACTGCATCATGCTCGACTGGAACCTGAAGAAGGGGAGCCGTATTGTCTTTGAGAACAAGAACTTCGCGGTGCTCTGCCCGTTCGCCTCCAGGGTGGCCTTTGAGGTTCGTGTGTATCCCAAAAAGCATTCCCCATACATGGAGGACATGGAAGAGGAAGAGCGATGGGCGTTCGCGGAGGCCCTCCAGAAGGCGCTCTCCGCGCTCTTCAAGGGACTCGGAGACCCTGACTACAATTATTTCTTCCATACAGCTCCCGTGAACAAGGGGAACTATGAGCACTACCATTGGCACCTGGAGATTCTTCCCAAGACGGCGACCTGGGCGGGATTCGAGCTCGGTACGGGCATTGAAATTTCTACAATCGAACCGGAGACCGCGGCCGCCTTTCTCCGTAAGCAATCGTAGCTATGTTAGAAAGCATTCTTGCTTCCTTGGCCTCTTTGGTCATCGGGGTAATTGAGACAACAGGGTACGCGGGCATTGCCTTGCTCATGGCTCTGGAGTCCGCGAATATTCCCATCCCCTCCGAGATCATTATGCCCTTTTCCGGGTTCCTAGTTTTTGAGGGTTCCCTTTCACTGTTTGCCGTCGTATTCTGGGGAGCCGCGGGTAACCTTATAGGTTCCTTAATCTCCTATGCCCTTGGTTTCTGGGGGGGAAGGGCGTTTCTCAACAGATTTGGCAAGTACCTCTTGGTACGAAAGAGCGACGTGGACATGGCAGAGACCTGGTTCGCGAAATATGGGGATTCTATCGTCCTGCTCTCTCGCGTGCTTCCAGTAGTGCGTACGTTTATTTCTTTGCCTGCTGGCATCGCTCGTATGAATATCTGGAAGTTTTCGCTCTATACCTTCGGCGGTTCCCTTGTTTGGAGTTTTGCCCTGACGTATGCGGGTATGCTTGCAGGAAAGAACTGGGATATCTTGGGGGAGTATTTTCGCACCTTTGACTGGGCCATCGTACTCTTTGTCTTGCTGGGAGCCGCCTGGTGGATATGGAGGCACGTTCGGGGTATAACAAAAGAGTAGATGAATCTTATGGCAAAAAAACTGCTTATTGTTGCTAATTGGAAAATGAACCCAGGAACTCAAGGGGAGGCGAGTTCCCTTGCTAGGGAAGTGGCGAAAGGAACGGGGGCGGTACAAGGGGTTGAGGTGGTCCTCTGTCCTCCATTTTCCTTTCTTGGCGTTGTCTGTGAAGAGAAGGGGCAGTTGAAACTCGGAGCCCAGGATTGCGCCGCAGAACAGAAGGGAGCTTTTACCGGAGAGGTGTCTCCTTCACAGCTCAAGGGCATGGGGTGCTCTTACGTTATCCTTGGGCATTCGGAGCGCAAGAACTTGCTGGGAGAGACATTAGGACAGATAGCGGCAAAATTGCAGGCCGCCCTCCAAGCAGGCCTTATCCCCGTGCTCTGTGTGGGAGAGAAGAAGCGCGGAGAGAGAAAAGATGTTGTTAGACAAGCGGGTGCGGCGCTTCAGGGGATAGCGAAGACCAACGTTTCCCGCCTTGTGCTGGTCTATGAGCCAGAGTGGGCAATAAGCTCCAGGAAGGGAGCCGTCCTTGCAACGCCAGAGGAAGTAGGGAAGGCAGTGGAGGCCCTGCGGGAGCTGCTCTCTACTCGTTTTGGCAAGGAGGCGCATGGGATTCCCATTCTTTACGGAGGAAGCGCGGACTCCAGGAATATTCAGGGATTCCTGCAAGAGGGGAATGTACAGGGAGCGCTCGTGGGAGCCGCTTCCCTTCGTGGTGCCGAATTTGTGCGCCTTGTCAAGAACGCGCTTTTGGTGTAGGATTTCATGACTATGGATGTATTTGTGAATGGACCCTTTACGAGCCCTTCCAAGGGCGACCTTCCCCTGGAGCAGGTTCTCCAGGAGATGCTTGCCTATATGCGCGAGAAACCCCATGGTTCCTATGAGGTTATCGTGGGGTGCGATTCCTCTTCAGGAGAGGAGCCAGCTTTTCCTGCGGTTATCGTGGTGCTTCGCAAAGGGGAAGGAGGAAGGTTCTTCTTGAAGCGCGTGCGCTATCCCGCGGGCCGTAAGTTCCACAATCTCCACGAACGCATCCTTCAGGAGGTGCTTCTTTCGTGCCAGCTTGCGCTTTGGCTCCGGGAGAATTTCGCAAAAATTGCAGAGGCCTCTCCCGAAAAGGTTCCCTACACCTTTCAGTATATTCACGCGGACGTAGGAGAGAATGGGGCCACCAAAGACATGATAAAAGAGGTTATTGGACTCATTCGCGGGAACGGCTTTGAGGCGAGAATAAAGCCGGATTCCTTTGTGGCCTCTTCGGTTGCCGACCGCTTCGCCTAGTGGGTTCGACGGGGCGCCCTCGGGTTTATCTTGGGGCGAGTCCTACCCGGGGAGCCAGCGTTATTAGATAATAAAAGAAAATATGGGAAAACGATTAACGGGATTACACAGTAAGAGGTCTCACTTAAAGAAAAGTCCAAAGCGACTTGCGGCAAAGAAAAGAATGCTTGAGATAAAAGCAATGAAGCCAGCTGCTCGTAAAAAAGCACTCTTAGGAGAGCAATAGAGTATTCAAGGAATTATCAAACAGGCGGTTTTTTTGTAGAGTCAAAAAATATGGTTCCGCATATCCGCCATCTTCTAAAGAAAAGCCAAGAAGTGTTTCTAGATTGTGCGCTTGAAAATGGAGGAATCGTTGCAGCGAATACTGATAATCCTTGTTATTCGAAAGAAACAAAAAATTATCGGTTTGTTTGGCCTCGAGATGCCGCCTTTATACTCTACGCAGTAAAGCTCCTCGGCATCCCAAAGATTGAAGAGCGTTTTGTCCTGTGGCTTCTTGAACGGGTAGAAGGTTTCTTGGAAACTGGGTTGTTGTTTCGGCGGTATGCCACCAACGGGGCAAAAGATCCGGAATCTGGCGCTCAATATCAACCAGACCAAGCAGGCGCGCTTCTTTGGGCGCTTACGAGAGGAAGGCAAAAGCCCAGCAAAGAGAAAAAGCAAGTTATCTCTCTTCTTGCAGAAGGATTGTGCAGGACTTGGCAAGGAAAGCATTTTTCCAGGACAATCTATGACTTGTGGGAAGAACGAAAGATAATACCGAGGGAAAAGAGCAATTTTGTTTACTCTTTGGCGGCTTGTAGCGTTGGTTTATCGCAAGCAGCAAGGAAGGTCTCACAGGGAAGATGGGAGAAAGCATCTCAAGAGATGGGGGAGGCAATCCAGAGATGCAATGGGAGCTATTATCCAAGAATCTGCGGCACAAGGATTGACAGAAAGATTGATGCAAGCTGTCTTGGGCTAGTTTGGCCTTTCCGGGTAGAGGCGTTAGAACAAAGGATGGTCGGCTCTCTCAAGATGATTGAACAGAAGCTGTTTTCTTCCAGAGGAATTCTTCGCTACGAGGGCGACCGCTATGATGGGGCTGTAAAAGAAGGAAAAACAGGGCAAGGAGGCGGTGGGTCCTGGCCGCTTTTAACCTTTTGGTATGTTATTGCTTTATCAAGAATCGACAGAAAGAAAGAAGCAGACCTCTTATTCCGTACTTATAGCCAGCAGTTCATGGACAATATTCCAGAGCAGGTTTTTTCAACGAAGGGTAAGTCCTCAATTACGCCTCTCGCGTGGAGTCATGCGATGTTCGTTATTGCAGCGTATGAGTTAGGGTATAAGCTCTAAGTAAATGAGCGAGCTCGCCCAACTCTTGGGCGGCGAAAATCATCCCATCCGGGGAGCAGATTGACATCGCTTTTTTCGGGTGTATAATTCAGATATGTCAAGACAATTTACGGCTATATATAAAAAGAGCGGAAAATGGTATTCAGGTTGGGTAGAAGAAATACCTGGAGTGAATACTCAGGGATTAACTCTTCAAGAAGTAAAAGAGAATCTGAAAGATGCGCTTTTACTGATTTTGGAAACCAACCGGCTTTTGAATAAGAAAGAAACCTCAAAAGGGAAGGTGATTCGAGAACAACTCTTGGTTTCTCTTTAATGAAGAGGTACGATCTTGTTCAGCATCTTCTGCACGAGGGATGTGTTTTGGTGAGAGAAGGCGCGAAACATAGCGTCTTTTTTTAATCCTGTAATGCAAAGATCTTCCACGGTTCCAAGACACAAGGAAGTCAATGCCTTCTTGTCCAAAAAGATTTGTAGAGATCTTAGTATAGAGTTGCCTAAGAGAAGGTAGGAGAGTGCGCTCAACTCTAATGATGCGGCTTTTTTTGTATTGAATAAGGGGCATCTCTGTGGCATACTAGGGGAATTATGGGAAAGAAGCAGAGTGTATTTGTAGCGATGTCGGGAGGGGTGGACTCTTCCGTAGCGGCGGCCCTTTTGCAAAGGGAGGGCTTGGCCGTGCCTGGAAGGCACGGCCACCCTGAGCAAAGCCGAATGGTTGAAGTAGTTGGCGTGCATATGAGGTGTTGGTCTTCCGACCTCACTCCCGCGTGTACGGCAGACGAGGACGAGAGGTCTGCTCGCAGGGCGGCGGCTCACTTAGGTATTCCCTTCTATGTGTGGAATTTCGTGGAGGAGTATAAGAGGCGGGTGGTGGACTATATGGTGGAAGGATACCAGCAAGGACTCACGCCCAACCCGGATATTATGTGCAATAAGGAGGTGAAGTTTGGACTCTTTTTTGAGAAGGCAATGCGCATGGGAGCTGACCTTGTGGCTACCGGGCACTATGCACGCATTCGCCGATACCCTCTTCAGAGAACCGACCCTCAATCCGCCAGCGTCGGATTGGGGTCTGCGCTCTCGCCCCGTCGTTCGCCTTCGGCGAAACCGTGCCGCCGGGGCTCCGAGAGCTTCTCTTCAGAAGGTATCGGCTCCTGCCGATTGCTTCAGGCAAAAGACAAAGCAAAAGACCAATCCTACTTCCTTTCTTT
>JAHIUP010000031.1 GCA_018816925.1 Patescibacteria group bacterium | reverse complement strand
CGCTCTCTAAGCTTCTCCACTTTTTCTTTAAGTAGAGGGTAGTGCTCCAGGCGGATATCCTCATCTAGAATCTGGAGGGCGGCCTCCCGCGCCTCTTCCACAAGAGGGAGGTTTGTGAGTTGTTCCATCGCGAAGTCCGGCATGCCCCATTGCTTTACCCCTGCGAGGTCTCCGGGTCCCCTCAACTTAAGATCTTTCTCCGCGAGTTCAAATCCGCTAGAGGATTCCTCGAGCGCCTTGAGCCGCGAGGCGGCTCTTGAGGAAGAGGATTCCGTGAATAGGAAGCAGTGGGATTGGTACGCGCTTCTTCCCACGCGCCCTCGGAATTGGTGCAGTTGAGCTAATCCGAAGTGTTCCGCTCCCTCAATAAGCATGACCGTGGCGTTGGGCACGTCCACTCCAACCTCCACCACGGACGTGGAAACAAGAATATCTATTGTTCCACGCTGGAACTTTCGCATCACCGCCTCCTTTTCCTTTTGGGCGAGTTTGCCGTGAAGCATTGCAACTCGCAGGTCGGGGAACACTTCTTTTGACAAACGCTCATACTCTGCTTTAACTGACTTTACCTCTAACGATGGCAGAAATTTTGAATTTATTTCGTATTTGGTATTTCGTATTTCGGATTTTTCTTCTATACGCGGGCAGATGACGAATACTTGCCGTCCCTTTTGAATTTCCTTGCGCACGGCCTTATAGGCAAGTTTGCGTTCTTCGGGGGCAATAACCTGGGTGAGTACGGGTTTTCTTCCTTGGGGAAGTTCGTCTAGCAGGGTGAGATCAAGGTCTCCGTACAGGGTGAGGGTAAGGGTGCGAGGGATAGGGGTTGCGGTCATGGAGAGGAGATGGGGGACGAGGAGAGTGTGTCCTTTTCTGCTTGCTGCCTGCAACTTCGCTCTCTGGCGCACACCAAAGCGATGCTGTTCATCTAACACAATAAGACCTAAATTGCCAAAACGCACCTTGTCTTGAATAAGGGCGTGGGTGCCTACGAGAACCTCCATGTCTCCCGCCTTCACTTTTTCTAAGAGTTTCTTTCGAGATATCTCAATAGGTTCTCTGGGGAGCTTGGGGGAAGTCCAGCGGTCTGATTTTCCCGTAAGGAGGGCTACCTTGAGCTTGAAGGGGGCGAAGAGCAAGCTTAATGTCTTGAAGTGCTGTTGGGCTAAGATTTCTGTGGGAGCCATGAATGCTGTCTGGAGTCCTGCCTTGCGAGCAGAGAGCGCCGCCATTGCGGCCACCACGGTTTTGCCCGAACCCACATCTCCCTGCAAAAGCCGGTTCATGGGCCTGGGCTTTTCCAAGTCCTTGAGGATGCGCCAGGCCGCTTTTCTCTGGGCCTCCGTGAGCTGGAAGGGAAGGGAGGAGGTGAAGCGCTGGAGGAGCGATGGCTCAAAGGGAATGACCGGGGCCTTTGCGGCAGCCAATTTTTTGCGCTCCGACAATACAAAAAGAAAGAGATAAAAAAGTTCCTCAAAGGCAAAACGCCTGCGGCTGGCCTCCGCTTCTTTTGGAGTATTGGGGAAATGGATGTCCTGGAGGGCTTTTACAATGGGAGGGAAGCCGCGTTCTTGGAGGAGTGTGGGGGGAAGGGATTCCGAGAGCCCTTGCGCGTTCTGCAGGATTCCCGAAACCATAAAACGCAGCCATCTTGAAGTGAGGCCCAGGGTCTGCGCGTACACGGGCACTATTCTCCCCGTATGCATGGGCAATGCTTTTGCCTTTTCGTAAGCTGGATTCGAAAGGTAGGCGCTTGCAGAACCTCGAGCCATTTTTCCCGCGAGATACACCTCTTCTCCTTCTTTGAGGGTATCTGTCAGATACGGCTGGTTGAACCACACTACCTGCATGGTGCCGGTGTCATCTTCCACGGCTGCCTGCACGAGCGACATGTGCTTGCGTAAGGTGCGGCCTTTCCGTATCTTGAGTACCCTTCCTTTCACACAGACGTTTCCCTCTTCCTTTTTGGCCTGCGCGATGGAGGTGACATTCCGCAGGTCCTCGTAGGCGCGGGGAAAGTGAAACAAGAGGTCTCCAACGGTCGTAATCCCCAGTTTCTTTAAGCGTTTCTCGTATACGGGGCCTACCCTTGGAACTTCAGAGAGCGGAGTGGAGAGTGTCATGATGTGTCCCCACGAGGAATCGGACCTCGATCTCGGCCTCCGCAGGGCCGCGCTCTATCCGTTGAGCTACGGGGACAAAAGCAAACTGCTTGGCTTTTGTCGGCCGAGCACTCAAAATATTGAGTGCTCGGCCAGGGCCTGCTTGAGACAACCGCCAAAGGCGAATCGTTGGCTCAAGCAGGCACATCTAATAAACTGCTTTGCTTTTTACGAACTACCTATTTTCTTTACCACATTTCACCTAAGATTGGAAGGTTGAAATATATGAAGAAGAGGGATAAGATGGGAGGGCGAGGAGAGGTGGCTGAGCGGCTGAAAGCAGCATCCTGCTAAGATGTTAGGGGAGCAATTCCCTCGAGGGTTCGAATCCCTCCCTCTCCGCCAGTCGGGATTTTTCAAGGAATTACTCGCCTCGCGCCTCGCTGCGGCTCGGCGCTCGGCCACCAATTTATATTCATTTTTGGCCGAAAAAGAAAATTCGCGATTAAGTAAAATATGGTTCGAGCCGATATTTTTCAGAAATGTTATCATTTCTGATTTATTTTGGGACGAAACCAGTTTTTGAGCGTAATTTAAGTTCCGGACAAAGGCCCGGACCGGTTCGAGCCAAGACATGCCCTTTTCCTCAAAATCCCTGATTTTCTCTTTCAGCTCTATTTTTTCGGTGAGCATTTTTTGTTTCTGTGGGGTGTATTCTTCAGCCGGAATAATTTCATCAAGATAGGCAGAAAGCAGTTTATCAAGTTTTGTTTCGGTGTTATCCAATTCTTCTTTGAGATTTTGGACAAAAACCGTCATTTCTTCTTTTGCTTTCTGCTCATCTTTTTCCAATTCTTTCAAAACTTTCTGTGTGTCTTGGCT
>JAHIUP010000030.1 GCA_018816925.1 Patescibacteria group bacterium | reverse complement strand
TGCGGATATGGGTGGGAAGATTCAGGGTGGTCTTTGCCAATTCTTCGGCCTTGGGACAACTCCCCCATTCATATCCCATCTTTTTGCTATCTGTGTCATAGGGCGCTATGGGCGTAGTGTACCAATCCCCTAGCAAAAGGTTCCTACTCCATGCCTTTCGGATAACTTCCCGTGCGTTCGCATGGCGCACAGGCACACGAAGAAACAGGGCTCCTTCTTTCCAAGCGGCTGAAGGGATTCTCTTCGCAAGGCGTTCCCGGTAGAAAGCGGCGAGCTCCCTGCGCCGAACGGCAAATCTATCAAGCTTGGCAAATTGATGAAGGGCGAGAAACGCAAGGGCTGCTGGAAGGCGTTTGGGGAAATAACTCGGCTTCTTGCCTTTCTTCTCTTTCCGGTGTACTGCTTTCGATAATATGCGAAGACCCTGAAACGCGACAAGAAGATACTTCCCTCCCACGCCGTAAAAAGGCAACACAAGAAGGTTCATAAGTAATGGGTGGAGAAGCTGCTGGAACGTCCAGAAAAAAGAGGGGTACCCTGTCTCTGCCCTAAAGGAGGCCACCCGGGAAGCGAGCTCCTCTTCGCGGGTCAAAGCCATGCCTCCATACACGCAGGATATGGCTTTGTCGCGAGAAAAACTGAAGAAAGCGGCATCCCCAAAGGTTCCAACTTTCTTCCCTTTATACTTCGCTCCCAACGCGTGCGCGCAATCCTCAATAAGAAAGAGCTTGCGCTCCCTGCATATCTTCTGGATGCGCTCGAGCTCTGCTGGAATCCCAAATGTATGCTGTACCACCACAACCCTCGCGCGCGGGGTAATCTTTTTTTCCAAATCCTTCGGGTCCATATTGTAATCCTCTGCGCAATCCACGTACACGGGTTTGAGACCTGCCCACAGCACGGGATTGGGTACTGCGTTGCAGGTAAACGCCTGCACGAGCACCTCGTCTCCCTTCTCCAACCGAAGAGCCGTAAGAAGGGCGAGGAACGCTGAACGCCCGCTATTAAATGAGAACGTAAAGGGTATATCAAGATATTCTCCAAAGACCCGCTCGAACTCCGCAATGCTCCTTCCGCTCCTCCACTTCCAGGGCTGAAGCAAGATGCGCAAAGCAAGGAAGACATCGTCTGCCTCCGTGTTTGGGGAAAGGGAAATGGAAATGGGTCTCAACAAAAACATATAGGTTAGTCGGAACGGAGCGCTCCCAAGAGACGGCGCTGTACCCCGCTATCCTTCCCTCCTTCCAGTAAGACGATGTCCTCGGGCTCGGTGAAGAACTGAAGTTTCTCCAGGATTGCCTCCGTTTCATTCAAAAATACCAGGCAATCCTCTTCCATGCCCGCCTCATTTGCCCCTTCACTGAGTTCCGTGAGCTTGTCTCGCGTGGTGAGAATTGCGAGGTCGCATACTTCTCCTATCGCTCTCCCAAGCTCCTTATGGATTCGGGAAGAAGCAGAACCCAGCTCAATAAGGGACGGAAGTACAAGCGCCTTCTTCCCTCTCCATACCTTTAAGTAGGCAAGACCCGCCCGTACGCCGTCGGGATTCGCAGAATAGGTGGCATCCGCGAAGTATCCGCCTCCCCTTTTCTTGTGAATACGCATTGGGCCAGCTTCCGGGGGAATCTCCCTGGCGGCATTCGCAATCTCTTCCAAACTCATGCCGAGCTCTCGGGCGGCGGCTACAGCTAAAAGAAGATTCTCTGCGTTGGAGGCGCCGGGAATGGACAGCGAGAACTCCGCCGTCTCGCCTGTTCGGGAATGCGCCCGAAAGAAAATATGGTCTTTTGTCGTCTCTACGCTGTCCGTCCAAAGAGCCGCCTCTCCTGCGGCCGAACACCACACATACTTCCTATCGTAGTTCTTCGCGCGCTCCTCCCACGCCTCGCGGAGCTGCCTACTGTCCTTATTCAAGATAACGGGAGCCGCCTGGGGAAGGACTGCCACAAGTTCTTCCCCGCCTTCCGCTGCCATGAGGTTCTCTTGAGACCCAAAGGTAGCCAGATGCTGCTCATTAGCTCCCGTAAGAATTGCGATATGAGGAAGCGCCATGCGACACACTAGGGCAATCCCCATTTTGTTGTATGCCCCCATCTCTGCCACAAACACCTCATGCTCCGGGGAAAGCTCAAGAATGGCGTTTGCAATCCCTATTTCCGAGTTCTGGTGCTCTGCTGTCTTGGCTACCCGGAACTTCGAAGAAAGTATGGCCGCAAGAAACTCTTTCGTGGTGGTCTTGCCATAGCTTCCCGTAATTCCCACTACCTTAAGATTCTTGAGCGTCATGCGCTTCTCTCTTGCCCGCGCAAGAATCCGCGCCCTCCCCCATGCGGCAAGGGGCTGCAAAAGAAGCACGAGGCCGGAAAACAGGAATGGAGCGAGGAGGTCAAAAAGCAGAATGGCCTTGAGAGCGAAATCCCGCTGTAGGGCAAGCACAAAACCAAGGAACGCAAGAAGCGCGATTAACCCCGCCGAAAGCAGAAGGACCGTCTTCGCCGTAAAGGCGGGCTTGAGGAGCCGTCTCCGAGCCCAGGCCGCCGCCGCCCCCACGGCCTCCGCGCCATACAGGAACAATGCAAGGAAGAGGGTGAACGTGGGAAGAAAAAACGCAAGGAAGAACAGCGCAAGCTTCCCTCCGTAGAGCGGATTCCAAAAGATACGCCTGCCCTGCCAGGTATCCAGATGCGCCCTGACCCTTCCTATGTGGTACTCCTTGAGCTGCCACAGGAAAATCCAAAACAGGAGGGCGCGGACGGCTCTCACGAGCCAGAAAATGGCGAGGAAAGGTATCATGGCGCTTGCAAAAATTGCACAATGAATTCGGTAAGCTTCTTCGGTACCTCTCTATGCACTCTATGGCCAACTCCCGGAATTACTCTCAAAACAGAATGGGGCAGGCGCTTTTCCATAAAGTACGCGTCCTCGAGAGGAACTGGACGGTCTTTCTCGCCCCACACAAGGAGCGTGTTCGCGGTGATGTTTACAAAAATAGCAGAGAGGTCTTCCCGTATCACTTTTTCCATTACCTTTCTCATAATCCCGGGGGCTTGCAGGTAGTCGCTTCTGCCAAGGATGCTGGCAAAAACCTTGCGCAGAAACCGCCGCAATCCTTCACTTGGAATAAAAGTACACATAAAGGCGCCTGACTTTGCAATATATTTCGCACAGACCTCTTTCGGGCCCGGTTCCCTCCGAATGGCTGCGGGGGCGCAGAGTATCAGCTTTTCGATTCTTGCAGGATGCGTGGCTGCGATGTACGCCGCCACCTGGCCGCCAAAAGAATGCCCAAGAAGAACAAATTTATCCACTCCCAGCTTGTTTGCAAATTGTAAAACAAAATCCGCATATTCTGCTATTCCCCACGCACTTTGTGGGACGCGTGTCCTGCCAAATCCCGGAAGATCGGGCGCCACAACCAGGTATCCTTTTCTTGACAGCGCTTCCTGCACCTCCGCCCAGGAGTCAGACCCCCGCCCCCATCCGTGCAAGATAAAAACAGCAGGTCCCTCTCCTGCAATTTTGTAGCTTACTCGTATCCCTTGTATTTCCAGGGCTTGTTCTTTCATTTCCTCTCAATCTTCTTCTTGCCAACGTATTTCTGCAGTACCTTTGGAATCTCCACGCTCCCGTCCTTTTGTTGATAGTTCTCTAGTATCGCAATAATGGTGCGGCCTATAGCAAACCCTGTCGCGTTCAGAATATGCACGAACTCGGACTTGCCGTCCTTTCCCTTGAAGCGGATGCCCAGGCGCCTTGCCTGGAAATCAGTCATATTAGAAGCAGAACATACTTCCCGATACCTATGTTGTCCCGGCATCCATGCTTCAATGTCTATTGTTGAGGCGTGGGGCCTGCCCATGTCCCCGGTTGAAAGCTGTACCACCTGATAGGAAATCTCCAAGGCCTGCCACAATTTTTCTTCCAGGCCAACCAGCAACTGATGCTCGCTTCCGGAATCTTCCGGCCGCGTAAAACTTACAAATTCTACCTTGTCGAACTGATGCACTCGAAGAATGCCTCTCGTGTCTTTTCCGTAAGAGCCGGCTTCCTCGCGAAAACAGGTGGAAAAAGCGACATATCGCCTCGGCAAATCCTTTGCTTCAAACACTTCGCCCGCATGCAGAGGCCCCACCGACTGTTCTGCCGTTCCTACAAGAAACGAGCCCTCTTTCTCAAAAAAATAACGTTCCGCCAAGTCCTCTGGCGTATCCACATAACCCATCCCCTGCATAATTTCGGATCGCACAAACACCGGCGGCACGATTGGGATAAACCCCTCTTTCATTGCCGTTTTCATGGCCAAATCCACCAGCGCAAATTCCAGGAGCGCAACATCCCCTTTCAGATACCCAAACCTACTGCCAGATACCTTGGCCGCCCGCTTCACGTCTATCCCATCCAGAGCCTCCCCAAGCTCAAGATGGTCCTTTGGCTCAAAGTTAAACCTAGGCGCCTCTCCAACATGGCGCAACACCACATTGGCCGATTCATCCTTTCCAACGGGCACCTCCTCTAAAGGCAAATTCGGCAGCTGAATCAGGAGCGACTGCAATCCCCCATCCACCTCTTCAAGCTGCGGCTCTAAAGCCCTTATCTCCTGCTTGAGCTTTTTCCCCTCCTCCATATCTTCCTTGCGCAATGTATTCTTTCGCGCCTTTAATCCCTCTATTTTCTGCAGAAATTCCCGCTTTTTTGCGTCCAGTTCCAAAATCTGCTCGACGCCGCACTCGAGATTTTTCTTTCTGCACCCCTCCTTTACCTTTTCTGGGTTTTCCCTAATGTATTTAATATCCAGCATATTTCCTCCTTAGCCTGGCTAAAGCTTAGGTTTCATGGTGGGGAATAAAATGACTTCGCGCACGGAATGGGAGTCCGTGAGGAGAGCGGCCAGACGATCCATGCCCATACCGAATCCTACGGCGGGAGGCATACCGTACTCCAACGATTCCAAGAACTCCTCGTCCATGGGATGGGCTTCTCCCATACCGTCCTTGCGCATACTTGCCTGTTGCTCAAACACTTCTCTCTGAAGAAGCGGGTCGTTCAATTCAGAGAACGCGTTCACCAGCTCCCAACCCCCTACCACAAGTTGGAAAGAGGCCAATTTTGAGGGATCTTCCTCCAAGGGTTTTGCCAGGGGTTTGGAGCCAGCAGGATGGTGCACCACAAAGGTGGGCTGTAGTATGCGCGGCATGCAGTATTTCTTGTACAAAGCGTCTGCCACCTGAAACTTGGACATCTTGTGGTCTGTAGGCACCTTGAGCTCCTTTGCCTTCTTGAGCAGGGTCTCCTTGTTCGCTTCCCGAATGTCCACCTTTGCGTACTTGCGGATAAGGGCCTCATATTCCGCTCGAGGCCAGGGCGTCTTGAAGTCCAGCTCCTTGCCTTCATAAGAAACCTTGGTCTTGCCCAACACATTCTTAAGCACGGACACGAGGAGATTCTCTGTCATTTTCATCATATCCTTGTAGTTCGCATACGCCCAATAGAACTCCAATATGGTAAAGTCCGGGTTATGGCTCCGGTCTACTCCCTCGTTCCGAAACACCCTCCCTATCTCATACACCTTCTCCAAGCCCCCCACGAGAAGGCGTTTAAGGTAGAGTTCTGGGGCAATGCGGAGATACATTTGCATATCAAAGGCGTTCAGGCGAGTGGTAAAGGGTTTGGCTTCCGCTCCCCCATACAAGGGCTGTAAAACAGGGGTTTCCACCTCCAAGAAACCGTGCGCATCAAGAAAGGAACGGGTCTCCTTGAGGATTGCGGCTCGCACCTCAAACTTCCTCCTTGTCTCCTCGTTGAACAAAAGATCCAAGGAACGCTTCCGGTAACGCTCTTCCACATCCTGAAGGCCGTGCCATTTCTCGGGCAGAGGAAGAAGGGCCTTGGCGAGCATCTTGAAGTCCGCAACCTCCAGGGTCTTCTCTCCTTTCTTTGTCTTAAATAAAATGCCCCTGACCTCCACAAAATCTCCCACATCAAAGGCGTTAAG
>JAHIUP010000029.1 GCA_018816925.1 Patescibacteria group bacterium | reverse complement strand
TTCATATCGCAATGGAAGACGATTTGTACGGCCCCCTCCTAACCGCCGTGAAATGGCGCAAGGGCGGCTCTGTGGGAAAAATCCGAAGCACGAAATCCGAAATCCGAAACAAGCACAAATGGCAGAAATTCAAATGACCAAAACGTTTTGAAAATTACAATGTGGAATTTGTTTCGTATTTGGATATTCAAAATTTGAATTTTTATGAAACGCGTAGTGGTGTTTGGAATCTTTGACGGAGTGCACGAGGGGCACCGGAGCTTGTTTACACAGGCCATTCGGCAAGCTAAGGGTAAACAAAAAGAAAAAGTTGAGCTTGTTGCTGTGGTGGGGAGGGATGGGGCAGCAAAGAAACTTAAAGGAAGAACCCCGAAGCAAGGGGAAGGGGAGCGGAGGCGGCTGGTGGAGCAAGAGGAGCTGGTGGATCTGGCAGTGCTTGGGGACGAGGAGATTTCCAGCTACCTGGTACTTGAGGAGCTTCAAGCAGATATTGTGTGTTTGGGCTACGACCAGGAAGAGCTTGCAGCTGACCTGGAGAAATGGATACGAGAAAAAGGAAAGAAGATTTTCCTTAAGCGATTGAAGTCCTATCTCCCCGAGAAATACCACAGCTCCCTTTTGTATGGCTTCAAATTCTAGCCGGGCACTTGGCCTGGGCGAAGACCGTCTTCGCCCAGGCCAGTCTTCGCCCAGGCCATTGAATGCAAATATAAGAGGCGCCGACATTCTGTCAAGCGCCCCTTATTAGTAGTGGTTGCCTTGCTACGCAGGCACCTTGTTCGACTCTCGGATTCTTCTCCAGAGTACGACTCCCAAAACTAGCAGGAGAACAAACGAACCCGCTTCTGAGAATTCTAGCATGAAACCCACGTAAGGCAGATAGAACCGAACCGTGGAAACTTCTCCGGAACTGGAGTACACAAATTCTTGGTCCGGAATTCTAACTGCGTCCCCCTTAGTCTGGAACCAAGGCCCTTCTTTCCCTTCTAGATTTTGCCGAACATCTACCACACGGTGGACGATGTTTCCGTCTTTGGACTCGGACCAGAAGACAATGATGTCTCCCCTATCAATGTGCTTTACTTCTGTTGGCTTTGTGAGGATAAGGTCTCCGGGTCGGAGGATTGGTTCCATAGATCCACCCTGCACGAAATAGATATCCCATCCTAGCCAATGCCCAGCAATAGAAGCAAACGGAAAGAGGAGCAAAAAGAGGAGCAAAACAACACTCAATAACACGAACACTTTGCTCCTCACGGCTTGCGTTATGATTCCTTTCAAGGTACACCCCCTCTGTTGACGTAAAAGCAATTATAACATAATCTCGACCCCCTGGCAACAACTTTTCTAATGAGGCCAGTCATAAGTCAAGTGCAAGTGGACGAACGTTCTTTTGTAGATAAAAAGGCCTCTATTCTCTCTATGCGCCTAAAAGTTTTAAACGTGTCTTATAGGGAGAGCCAGATTGATATCATTCTTCCAAGAAAATGAAAAAGATATCCAGGCCTTCGTCCTGATGGGAGCCGAGCAGGATAATGTTTCCCGACAGCCACCCTATGCAGATCGCCCCCATCTATTGTGATGGGGCTTTCTTATACGAGCACCCCTATTTCCTCCAGCATACTCCTAGGTTTCCTTACCTGTATAACCCATCCCAAAGTTCCCGCTCATTGTAAATGAGCGAGCTCGCCCAACTCTTGGGCGGCGAAAATCCCTGCCCGCCTCTGGCGGGGTCCCATCCTGGGGAGCGGTTTGGTATATACTATTGACATACATATGTGCTAAGTATACAATGTATATATGCGGTATTTTGACTGGGATTCGGAGAAGAACGGACGATTACTCCAAGAACGAGGTATCAGTTTTGAAGAAGTACTTATAGCGATCGAGGGTGGATACCTTTTGGATATAATGGAACATCCCAATAAAGCAAAATATCCAAACCAGGACGTATTTATTGTACAGATAGAAGATTATGCCTACCTCGTTCCATTTGTGGAAGACGAAGAAAAGGTGTTTCTCAAAACCATTATTCCAAGTCGAAAGGCAACAAAGCAGTATATAACTAATAAGTAATTATGGGCAGTATAAAGATGGACAAGGGAGAAAGAGAGATTTTTGAAGCGTTTGAGGCAGGAAAGCTCAAGCGGGTTAAGGGTGCCGAAAAAGCAAAGAGGGTCTACCAACAGTATGCGAGGTACACCTTGAGTAAGCCGCGCAATATCAATATTCGCCTTTCAGAACGCGACCTCCAAAAGATCAAAGCTCTGGCCGCAGAGAAGGGGTTGCCGTACCAAACCTTTATCAGTTCCCTTCTGCATCAGCACTCAAGTAGGAAGATGAGAGAGGTTTCGCTTTAGCTCAAATAGATTCTAATTTCGTGTACTAGTATTAAGGGAACCGCGTTTAAATATCTCTATCTTAGTCGCATTACGGAGTATTTTAACTGGGAATTAGAGTGAGGAGAAAGTTTCTGATGGAATCAGATTTCTTCCCTCAAAGCTATTTACAAATTTATATCTTTGCTCTATACTGGTTGCGATACCTATGGAGGGAATACATATCAGCTTGCAGCCGGAGATTATAGGGCACATTGGGGCGTTCCCCGTCTCCAACAGCTTTCTTCTTTCCTTTTTCACGGCCGTTCTCCTTGTCGGAGGCGGGCTTTTTCTTGTGCGTTCCCTTCGTTTGATGCCAGGGAAGCTCCAGAACGGGGCGGAGATTGTGGTGGGAGGAATGCTGGATTTTGGTTCTCAAGTGCTTGGGGGAGACCGGGACCAGGCGAAGCGGTTCTTTCCTCTTGTTGCCGCCTTCTTCCTATTTATTCTTCTTAACAACTGGATGGGTATCCTCCCTGGCGTGGGCGCGATTGGACTTGAGCAGGTGCATGGGGGAGAGAGCGCGTTCGTGCCTCTTCTGCGTTCCGCGAACAGCGACCTTAACACCACCCTCGCTCTTGCTTTGGTGTCTGTGTTCGCAGTTCAACTCTATGGTATGAGGCGACTTGGGTTCTTCTCCTATCTTTCCAAATTCTTCCAGTTTCGTGGGGGTCCGGTCCAGATATTTGTGGGTCTCTTGGAACTCGTAAGTGAATTCGCAAAGGTACTCTCCTTTTCCTTTCGTCTATTTGGGAACGTGTTTGCGGGAGAGGTGCTGCTCGTGGTGACCATGGCCTTAGTGCCTGTTATCGTACCCGTTCCCTTCTTTGCCCTGGAGATATTCGTGGGCTTTATCCAGGCCTTTATTTTTGCTATGCTTACTTTGATATTCCTGAAAATAGCTACGGAAACGGTCGAACATTAACGAACTAAATTTTCCCCAATATATTTTTATGGAACTTGAAGCAGCTCGATCTTTTGCGGCGGCCATCGCCATAGGCCTTGGTGCGCTTGGACCAGGCCTTGGCATTGGAATACTCGCGGGCAAGGCGATGGAGGCAATCGGAAGGAATCCAGAGGCGGCTAACAAGGTACAGACCGCAATGATTCTCGCCATTGCCTTTGCTGAAGCTATTGCCATTTACGCGCTCGTGGTGGCCTTGATTATTAAGTTTGTTTGACGCTCGGAACCATGCCAAACGGCCTCCGAGAGCTTCCTGGAAAGCAGTATTTCCTCGTCTCTTCCTTTCGCGGCATCCGCCCATTTGTAGATTCGTATTATTATGAGTGATTTATTCGCACAATTGGGCATTGACTGGAAACTGCTTGTAGCCCAAGCGGTAAATTTCGGCATCGTAGCTGGAGTGCTCGCGTGGTTCGTGTTCCGCCCCCTTCTGGCTCTCATGGAGAAGCGTAGGAAGCGCATCGCGGAGGGGCTTGAACTTCGAGACAAGGCGGAACGCGAGCTCATAAGGGTGGGGGAAGCAGGGAAGAGAGTGTTGGGAGCAAGCCGCAAGGAAGCAGGAGAACTTCTTGGCAAGACAAGAAGAGATGCGGTAGATCAGGAGCGCACCATGCTTAAGGAAGCGGAACGCAAGGCAGGGGTGATTCTCTCCAAAGCTGAATTGCAGGCTAAGCAGTTGCGGGAAGCGACCCTGGGGGAGGCGCAGGAGGAAGCCGTGCGACTTGCCTTGCTGGCGGCAGGAAAGATTCTGGAACGGAGTATGGACAGCAAGGGAGAGGAGCGCATGGCACGCGAAGTCCTCGCAGAGCTTACTAGCAACGCGTAATCTTTATGGAATCCAAGATACAAACCTACGCTCGCGCCTTATTTGAGGTGCTTAACAAGGTCCCGGCAAAAGAGGCCCCCAAGGTGGCACAGCGTTTTCATTTCTTGCTCAAGCGGAGGGGCGACTTGAAGGCGGCAGGCGCCGTGCTGCGAGAGACCGAGCGTCTTCTCAAAGAGCGCAAAGGGGAGCAGGGCACGGTGGTGGTAGCTTCCTCCTTGGGGAAGGAAGAAAAAGCAAATGCCGCAAAAGCCCTTTCTTCTTTGGGCTTTGTCCTTCAAGAGCAGGTGCGTCCTGAAGTGGGCGGGGGCATGGCAGTGTTCCTTGGGAACCATCATCTCATAGATGGAACCCTTGGAGAAAAGATGAGAAAGATACAGAGAGCAATTTTTTCATAATGTATGGAAAAGGGTTTTCTTGACGCATTCAAAAAGCAGCTTGAAGGGGTAGAGCTGAAAGTGGATAAGGAGGAGATAGGCAGGGTGGTCTCTGTGGGAGATGGCGTTGTGCAGATAGAAGGATTGCCTGGCGCAATGGCAGCCGAGATGGTGACTATCACGAAGTGGCCCGCTGACCCTGATATTCCTTCATGTTCTGCTCTCGTGTTGAGTTTGGAAGAGTACACAGTGGGAGCCGTGGTGCTGGGAGACGCCAGCACCGTGCAGGAGGGAGACGTGGTGCGGAGGACCGGCAAGGTGCTTTCCGTGCCCGTGGGAGAGGGACTGAAGGGGCGTGTGGTAAATCCTTTGGGGGATCCCTTGGATGGCAAGGGCCCCCTTTCTTCCGGCGGGAAGCTGGAGACCTTGCCCGTGGAGCGCAAGGCGCCTTCCGTTATTGAACGTAAGTCCGTGGATACTCCGCTTGCCACAGGTATGAAGGTTATTGATGCGGCAATTCCCATTGGGAGGGGACAGCGGGAGCTTATCATAGGGGACAGGCAGATCGGCAAGACCGCCCTCGTGGTGGATACCATTCTCAATCAGCTTCATGAGCCCGAAGAGAGCCGTCCCATATGCGTGTACGTGGCAATAGGGCAGAAGTATTCCAAGGTTGCCCAAATGGTGCAAGAGCTCTCCGAGCGCGGGGCAATGGAGTATACCGTGGTAGTGGTAGCAGGGGCGGCAGACCCCGTATCTCTCTGGTACGTGGCTCCTTTTGCGGGCTGCAGCATTGCAGAATACTTCAGAGACAAGGGGAAAGACGCGCTTATCATATATGATGACCTCTCCAAGCACGCGTGGGCGTGGAGGCAGATTGCCCTGCTTCTTCGCAGGCCACCGGGACGGGAGGCGTACCCGGGAGACATCTTTTATCTCCACTCCCGGCTTCTCGAGCGGGCTTCCAAACTCGCCCCCGAGCAGGGAGGAGGGTCCCTTACCGCGCTCCCCATTGTGGAGACGCAGCTTGGAGACGTGTCCTCCTACATTCCCACGAACATTATTTCTATAACAGACGGACAGATTTATCTGGAGAGCGACCTGTTTGCGCAAGGCCAGAGGCCCGCGGTGAACATCGGGCTTTCCGTTTCGCGCGTGGGGTCAGCGGCCCAGACCAAGGCAATGAAATCGGTGGCTTCCCAGTTGAAGCTTGAGCTTGCCCAGTACCAGGAGCTGGCCGCCTTTGCTCAGTTTGCCTCCGAGCTTGATGAGGCCACGAGAAGACGCATTGACAGAGGCGCTCGCCTCATGGAACTGCTCAAGCAAGAGCAGTACGCTCCGCTTCCCACGGAACAGCAGGTTGCGGTTCTATTTGCCGGAGTAGAGGGGTATCTTGATAAGGTTCCTCTCGAACGCGTCAAGGATTTTGTGGAGGCCCTGCTCGAACGGCTTAGAAACTTGCATTCCGAACTCCTCAAGGAGATACGTACAAGCGGGAAGTTTGAGGAACCAGCGAGGAAGGAGCTCGCCAAGGTCCTGGAAGAACTTCTTCAAGAACATGGCTTCACAACGACAACTTAAGAGTAAAAGGGAGGCGGTGGGAAACATCCGGCAGATGACGAAGGCCATGGAGATGGTGGCTGCCGCCAAAATGCGCAAGGCAGAAGAGGTTGCCTTGGCCTCGCGCCCCTACGCGAGGAAGTCCTTGGAGCTTCTTCTTCATTTGAGACGTCACGGGTGGGTAGACGAACTCGCGTGTCCTTTTTTTGGGGGAACCTCCTCGGAGAAGGCGTGTCTTGTGGTGGTGGCGTCAGATAAAGGACTCGCAGGCAGTTATAACGCTTCCGTGCTAAAAAAAGCCATGCGTTGGAGAGAGGAGCAAGGGGGAGACGTGGTTGCCGTTGGCAGGAAGAGCCGTGATTTCTTCTCGTACAGGGGGGTTCCGCCTGTCGCGGAGTTCGTGCGGTTTTCTGATGTGGTCACGCTCTACGAGGCCTCTCCCGTTATTGACTGGGTGCTCTCCGCCTACGAGGAAGGCAGGTATGGAACCATTGCTTTCTGCTCTGCTACCTTTATCTCTGCCCTTCGCCAAGAGGTGGACATACGCCAGCTTCTGCCTTTGCAAGAGGAGCGTCTCAAGGAAATCGTGGAGGGTATTGTGCCTAAAACAGGCAAGTATGCGACCCTTCTTCGGGAAGAAGGCGGACAGGAGGGCCTTGAACACCTTGAGTACCTTCTTGAACCTACAGGGAGGGACATCGGGGAAGCCCTCGTACGCTCCTTGGTGCGCGTGGCAGTGTTCCATCTCATCTTGGAGGCAAACGCTTCCGAGCACTCTTCCCGCATGGTGGCAATGAAGAATGCAACAGACAACGCGGAGGAGATTCAGGAACGTCTCACCATAGAGCTGAATAAGGCGAGGCAGGCAGCTATCACGCAGGAGCTCTCCGAGATTTCCACGGCAAAGGAAGCGCTTAATACAGAATCATGAACAAAGGAACAATTATACAAATTACAGGTCCCGTGGTTGACGTGGAGTTTGAAGAACATCTTCCCCAGCTCCGCTATGCCCTCGAGGTCCAGAGAAAAGATGGAGGGAAGCTTGTGCTGGAGGTGTCTCAGCATCTTGGAGGGAATCGCGTGCGCTGTATCGCCTTGGATTCCACGGACGGCCTGCAGAGGAAGATGGAGGCGGTAGATACGGGCAGTCCTATTACCGTACCCGTTGGAGAGGCCGTGTTAGGACGCATGTTCAATGTGCTCGGGGAACCAGTTGATGGACTCGCGCCCCTCAAGGAAGGAACCCCTCGAGCTTCCATCTACGAGAAGGCGCCTGCTTTCCAGGATCAGGAGGTGGAGCCCCATTTATTTGAGACGGGTATTAAGGTAATAGACCTGCTTGCCCCTTTTCTTAAGGGAGGAAAGGTAGGGTTGTTTGGAGGTGCGGGAGTGGGCAAGACAGTGCTCTTACAAGAACTCATACATAACACGGCAAAGGAGCATGGAGGATATTCTTTGTTTGCCGGGGTGGGGGAGCGTACGCGTGAGGGAAACGACCTCTACCACGAGATGAAGGATTCCGGGGTGCTCAAGAATACCGCCCTCGTGTTTGGGCAGATGAACGAGGTGCCGGGAGCCAGATTCCGCACGGCCCTGTCGGCCCTCCGCATGGCAGAGTATTTCCGAGACGAACAGCGAAAAGACCTCCTTCTCTTTATAGACAATATTTTCCGTTTTGTGCAGGCGGGACAAGAGGTGTCCGTGCTTTTGGGGCGGATGCCTTCCGCGGTAGGATATCAGCCCACCATGGCTACGGAAATGGGGGAGCTCCAGGAACGCATTACCTCCACAAAGAAGGGCTCCATTACTTCGGTGCAGGCAATCTTTGTGCCAGCCGACGACATTACCGACCCCGCGCCCGCCACAACTTTTTCCCATTTGGACTCCACCATTGTGCTTTCCCGCGAACTCGCCTCTCTTGGCGTGTATCCCGCCGTGGACCCATTGACTTCCAGGTCTTCCGCGCTG